>JAYUKZ010000368.1:0-2006 GCA_043763995.1 Fibrella sp. | reverse complement strand
TTAGCAGTAATTACAAGTAAATTTATTTTCATAAACACCTATGTGCTTACATCACTATGTGTCTATATTTATCCCGTAAAAATTATACTACGCTGCATCCAACTTTTTCATCATGAACATTACCGACCCTACTTTGGCCACGTTGCGCGTTGGCGTAATTGGGCAGGGCTACGTGGGCCTCCCGCTGGCTCTCGAGTTTGGCAAACGCTGGCCCACCGTTGGGTTCGACATCAACGCCACCCGCATTGGCGAGTTACGCCGCCAAACAGACCACACCCGCGAGATAGACCCCGCCGATTTTGGGGCCAGTACGCACATTACCTTCAGCCAAAACCCCGCCGACCTGGCCGCCTGCACGGTCTACATCGTAACGGTGCCCACCCCCGTAGACCAGCACAAATGCCCCGATCTCACGGCGTTGCTGGCCGCTTCCCGGCTGGTGGGAACGTACCTGCAACCGGGCAATGTGGTCATTTACGAATCGACGGTGTACCCCGGTTGTACCGAAGAAGACTGTGTACCGGTGCTGGAAGCGGCCAGCGGCCTGCGCTATAACATCGATTTTGTGTGCGGCTATTCGCCCGAACGCATCAGCCCCGGCGACAAAGAGCGCACCCTGACCAAGATCCAGAAAATCACCTCCGGCTCTACGCCCGCCGCCGCCGATTTTGTGAACCACCTCTACGGAACCATCATCGAGGCAGGCACCTACCCGGCTCCGTCCATGAAAGTGGCCGAAGCCGCCAAAGCCATCGAGAACGCCCAGCGCGACCTCAACATTTCGTTTGTGAACGAACTGGCTCTGATTTTCGACCGCCTGGGTATCGACACGATGGACGTACTGGAAGCGGCGGGCACGAAGTGGAACTTCCTGCAATTCAGGCCGGGGCTGGTGGGCGGGCACTGCATCAGCGTTGACCCCTACTACCTGGCCCACAAAGCCCAAAGCGTAGGCTACCACCCCCAGGTGATTTTGTCGGGGCGGCGCGTAAACGACGACATGCCGCTGTATGTGGCAAACAAGATGGTGAAAACCATGATCCGGGCGGGTATTCCCATCTGCGGGGCCAGGGTCCTGATTCTGGGCGTGACCTTCAAGGAAAATTGCCCCGACGTGCGCAACACCAAAGTGGTGGATATTTACCACGAACTGACCAGCTTTGCCATCAGCGTGACGGTCTACGACCCTTGGGCCAATGCCGCCGAAGTGCAGGCCGATTATGGCCTTACGCTGGCCCAAACCATTGCCAACACAACCTACGATGGTATTATTCTGGCCGTGGCCCATAACGAGTTCTACCACCTGGACATTGCCGCCCACCGCCGCCACGAAAACACTGTGGTCTACGACCTCAAATCGACCCTCGACCGGTCGCTGGTATCCATCCGTATCTGATTCACCGTTTTTGCCCCGCCCCCACCGCTTGGTACGTTCCTCTGCCCGCTTTTTGGCCCTGCTTGCCGGTTTGGCCCTGCTGCTGCCCCCCGCCGCCATGGCCCAAAAAAAGCCCCGCCGCGACGACATGACCTATTTTCAGGCCCCCGAAACGCCCCCAACCCCCACCGACTCGGCCCTGATGCGCCGTGCCAGTGCCTACGTCTACACCCTCCAGCCGGGCGACGTGCTGGGGGTTGCCGTTACGAGCCTCAACGCCGAAGCCGACCTGGTTTTTAACCCCTTCGCCCGCATGGGCACCAACCTCACATCGGGCGTGAACAACACCCAGGAAAACAACAACCTGCCCATTGGCTACCGCGTCAGCGAAACCGGCACAATCAATTTTCCCAAGCTAGGTACGTTGCCGGTGGCGGGCCGCAGTTTGTCGGGCCTGGAAACGTTGTTTACCGACAGCCTTCGGCACTACCTGCGCGAACCCTTCGTGTCGGCCCGGTTGCTGAACTTCAAAGTGTCGGTGGTGGGCGAGGTAAACCGGCCTTCGGTGTATACGGTTCAAAACGAAAAAATCACGCTCACCGAAGCCATCAGCCTCGCCGGCGATCTGACC
>JAYUKZ010000367.1:0-7056 GCA_043763995.1 Fibrella sp. | reverse complement strand
ATAACGCCGCCGTGGAACGTACCTGCGCTTGCCCGTCTTTGATGTACACCACCGTGTTTAAGTCGCTGGTGCTGAGGCCATACTGCGCCAGCAACGCTTGCCCCGCCGCCGATTGCAGGGCCGCAAACCGGATGCGCCCCGCCTGATCGTGGCGGATCACGAACTGCACCACGCCGGTACACAGGTTACAGACACCGTCGAAGAGCACAACCATCGGGGGCGGTTTAGTAGTCGATTTCGAGGCCCATCACTTGCCGGAGGGTGTGAAGGGCGGGGTTTTTTTCGGCCAAAAAATTATACTTATCCTGGGGCGAGTAGATCATTTTCCGGGTGTCGGCCACCACCACCGAGTGCGCCACCTGGATATGCCAGTTTTGCAGCGTAGGCCGCAGGTGGGCCAGCAAGTCGGGCAGCAGGGCCACCATCACGTCTTCCTGCACCTGATTATCCAGGCACAGGCTCACCGTGAGGTCGTTGAGGGTAAAATCGCGGTTCAGAATAACCTGTTCGGTGGCGTTGTCGGTTTGTTGTTGCCGTTGGGCGGCGAAGGCTTTCCAGGCCACCTGCAAGGCAATCAACGTAACGGGCTGGCTGGGGCGTTCGCCCAGGGCCACGGCCACGTCGGTTTCGGCCATCTGGGGTTTTGTGCCAATGCCCGCCGTGGTGCGGAGGCGGCTGGTGGCGGGCAGGGGGGCGTTGGCGGTGGTGCGCGGGGGTAGGGGCAGAACGGCTGGTTTGCCGTTGGCCGGGCGCGAAGTAGCCTGGTAGTGGGCGGTCGGCTCGCTGGTGAAAGGCGGCGGGGCGGGTGGCTCAGGTACGTTGTCTGGCTCTTCCGGGGTCGCGCTCAGAGAGTGGTTAGGACGTGAGGGTGGCGAGCTGTTTTTTTTTTCGGAAAACGCCTCCGCCTCCGAATCATTCGTCACAAAATTGTCTTCGTCTCTACCAACAGCCACGGGCGCAAGGGCTGGCTGACTGGTTGGCACCGGCACGGGTTCGGGCAGGGCTTCCCAGTTGAGGAGGTGGCGTAGGCTGGCCAGTTTCATCAGGCACAGTTCCACATGCAGCCGCTGGTCTTTGGCTTGTTTGATGGTCATGTCGCACTGCCCGCCCACGCTCAGGGCCGAGAGTAAAAACGACAACGGTGCCTGCCCCGATTGGGTCAGGTAAAGCTGTTGCACCCGCTCGGTCACTTGCAGCAGCACCACCGTGGCGGGGTCTTTGCAGACCAACAAATCCCGAAAATGGCGGTTGAGGCCCACCACAAACTGGTGAATATCAAAGCCTTTGCGCAGAATCTCATCCAGTACCAGCAACGTTTGGGGCAGGTTGCCCGCCAAGAGCAGATTGGTAAGCCGGAAATAATAATCGTAATCCAGAATGTGCAGATTATCGAGCACATCGCGGTAGCGCAGGGTGCGGTCGGGCGAGAAGGTCACGTTCAGGTCGAACATCGACAAGGCATCGCGCAACCCGCCATCGGCCTTTTGGGCAATCAACTCCAACGATTCCTGGTCGGTGTCAACGTGCTCTTTCCGGGCAATGTCGGCCAAATGGGCGGCCATGTCGGCGGTGCTGATTCGGTTGAAATCAAAAATCTGGCACCGCGACAGAATGGTGGGCAGAATTTTGTGTTTTTCCGTGGTGGCCAGAATAAAAATGGCGTAGGCGGGGGGTTCTTCCAGCGTTTTCAGAAACGCATTGAACGCCGCCGCCGAGAGCATATGCACCTCATCGATGATATAAATTTTGTAGTTGCCCGACTGGGGCGGGTAACGTACCTGGTCGATGAGGTTGCGGATATCATCGACCGAATTGTTGGAGGCCGCATCCAGTTCGTGGATGGTGAACGACGTGTTTTGGGTAAAGCTCACGCACGACTCGCAGCGGTCGCAGGCTTCCCCGTCGGGCGTGAGGTGGGTGCAGTTGATGGTTTTGGCCAGGATGCGGGCGCAAGTGGTTTTGCCCACGCCGCGCGGCCCGCAAAACAAAAACGCCGACGCTAACTGGTTGGTCCTGATGGCGTTCTTGAGCGTGGTGGTAATATGGCTCTGCCCCACAACGGTGTCGAAGGTGGCGGGCCGGTATTTTCGGGCCGAGACCACAAAATTATCCATACTCAAAGATAGGGATTTTATCAGGAAACGGGCAGGTACACGCTGAACGTGGCCCCCCGGCCCGGCTCGCTGCGGGCGGCAATGGCCCCGCCGTGGTTGTCGGCCACTTTTTGCACAATGGCCAGGCCAATGCCCGTTCCTTCATACTGGGTACGTCCGTGGAGCCGCTGAAAGACCTGAAAAATTCGTTCGGCATATTGGTTGTCGAACCCAATGCCGTTGTCGGCTATGGCCAGGCAGACGTAGGTTTTGGCGCGTTTGAGGGGCAATACGCTGGCGGGTAATTCACTGTCAGACAATGTGTTACCCGTAACGGTAATGACTGGCGTGACCTCGGCCTGCCTGAACTTGATGGCATTGGTGAGCAGGTTTTGCATCAGCTGCCGTAGCTGAACTTCGTCGCCCAAAATGGAGGGCAGGGGCTTGGTATGCACCACGGCCCCGGTTTCGCGGAGGCTCAGATCCAGATCATCCAGCACCCAAAGCAGTACTTTATCCAGCGAAACGGGTTGCCGGGGCCGCCCCTGAGCCGACAGCCGCGAGTAGGCCAGCAGATCGCGGATCAGCGACGACATTCGGGCCGAGGAGAGCTGCATCCGGTTTATCAAATCGGCAGCATCGGGGCTGAGGTCGGGGGCGAAATTGGTCCGCAACACGTCGCCGAAGGACTGGATTTTGCGCAGCGGTTCCTGCAAATCGTGGCTGGCCACGTAGGCAAACTGCTCCAGGTTGCCGTTGGAGCGTTGCAGGTTGGCAATGCTGTTTTCGAGCTGTTGCTGAAGCCGTTTGAGTATTGAAATATCGTTGAACGTGACCACAAACCCGTCGCCGAGTTGCTGGGCCGAAATGTCGAGCCAAAAATCAAGCCCGTCCAGGTTGTAGTAGATTTCGGTACGGCCCGGCTCGCCGGTGTTGGTGGTGTGGGCATACAGATCGAACAAGCCCGACTCCCAATTACCCGGAAATTGGGCTGAAAGGGTCTGGCCTACCAACGGCTCGGTGGCCATGCCCAGAATACCCTCGCAGGCCTTGTTGGCGAGCAGAAACCGAAAATCAATGATGGCGTTGGTGCTGGCCTCGCGGATGGCCGCAAAGGCAATGATGCCGCTGTTGGAGCTATCGAGCACGCTGTTGAGCAGGGCCGATTGCCGGTGGTTGGCTTCGGCCTGTTGTTCCACGGCTTGCTGAACCAGTTTCAGGGCCGAAAAATCGGTGAACGTCACCAGCACGTCGGCTTCCAGTCGAACGCTCTGCACATCGAACCACTGATCCATGCCATCCACGTTATAATGAATCTCGAAGCGTTGCGGCTCGCCGGTGAGGTAGGTGTGGCGATAACGTTCGAACAGGCCCGTTTCGCGGTAGCTGATGAACCACTCGGAGGCCACTTGCCCCGTAATCACATCGGGGGTTTGGCCCACCAGCGCGGCCACCATGCGGTTGATGGTTTTGAACCGGAAATCAATCAGTTCGCCCTGCTCATCGAAAACGGGGCTAAACACGAAAATACCCGTCTGCGAGTGGTCTATCACGGCCTGAAGGCGCAGGGCCGCCTGCGCCGTGGCCAGTTGCTCCTCCCGCACCTGGCTGGTGTTGGCCGTGGTAAGCACCAGGTACGTCCCCTGCCGGGCAATCGTGACCGTGAACCAGCCTTTGAGTTGTTGATGATCGTAAAAATATTCGGCCTTGCGGGCCACACCATCGGCCAGGGTTTGGCAGTAAAGGGCGAAAAATTCGCCCTGTTTGTAGGCCGGGTAGGCGTGGGTCATGGTTTGGCCCACCAGTTGGCTGCTGTCGGTACCGGTCATTTCGCCCAGCATCCGGTTGGCGGCCAGGATTCGGAAATCATCTATCTCGCCCCCGTCAGCATATATTGGTTCCAGCAAGACCACGCCGTGCAACGACCCGTCGAGCATGGCCTGTAGCAAATGGGGCGAAGTGGTGGAGAGGGGAGAAGAAGTAGCGGAGGAAGGTTCCGTAAAGCGGGACATAGGCGTAGTGTCGGTGTTGAGGGGTGTTGTGCGGAAGGTAAGCCGCAAAAGCGATGGCAAGTTAAATCCGGGCAAGAGTCATTCCAAACAGACAAACCGCGCCGGGTAATTGGCCCGGTACGTTGCTAAAGCAGACTGTTGTATCTTTGAGTGTAATTTTTACCCGAAATAATGATGCATCAACGTCTACACCGCTTTTCGCCCGCCCTGGTGGCGGGGTTGCTCTGGTTGCTGGCTCTGGCCCCGGCCCTGGCCCAACTCGCTACTACCCAACCCACGTTCCCCACCGCCGACCGGGAAGTGACCCTGATTATTGACCTGAAACAGGCCAAAGACGACCGCGCCAAAGCACTGCTGGGCAAAACCAACGACGTGTTTTTGTGGTCGGGGGCGGGCCGCACCGAAACCGGCAATGCCTTTGAGTTCACACCCACGGGCCAAACCAATTTCAACGCGCCCTTTCCCCCCGGTGCCATGACCTCGCTGGGTAACGACCGGTGGCAGATCAAATTTATTCCCCGCACGTATTATAACGTACCAGCCAACGTACCCATCCGGCGGTTGGGGCTGGTGGTGAAAAACGGTGCCGGTAACGCCCAGACGGAAGATTTTTTCGTCCCTATTTACGACAGTAAACTCACCGTATCCATTGCCCGGCCCGCCGCCCGGTTCCAACTCGTTGACCTCAACACCACGGTGCCCGTGCGGGTTAACGCCTCGGAGAAAGCCACGCTCAGTGTGCGCGTCAACGGCGTAACCTCGGCCTCGGCCACCAACGCCGATTCGCTGCTGACGAGCCTCAACACCGGCACCACGCCCAACACCATCCTGAAGCTGGTGGCCACGGCACGCACCAGCACCGAAACCGCCACCGATTCGGTGTTGCTCTACGTGAAACCCACGCCCGCCGTGCTGGCGTTGCCCGCCGGGTTGCAGGACGGTATTAACTACAGCCCCACCGACCCCACCAGCGCAACGCTGGTGCTGTTTGCCCCCCGAAAAACGTTTGTGCTGGTGGCCAGCGAACAAAACGACTGGACACCCAGTCCGGCCTCGCTCATGAACCGAACCCCCGCCGGCGACCGCTATTGGCTCACCATCAGTGGCTTACGGGCCGGACAGGAATTGGCTTTTCAGTACCTGATTGACGGAATCATTGCCACCGGCGACCCCTATTGCGACAAAATTCTGGACCGCAACAACGATTCATTCCTGGCCGCTACGTACCCAGGGCTGAAGGCGTTCCCGACCAAAGCGCAGGGCCAAATTGTGTCGGTGCTGCAAACGGGCCAAACGCCCTACCCCTGGAAAGTGACCAACTTCGCCAAGCCCGATGCCAAAAACATGGTAGTCTACGAACTGTTGGTGCGCGATTTTGTGGCCAGCCGCCAATACAAAACCCTGGCCGATTCGCTGACGTACCTGAAGAAACTGGGCATCAATGCCATCGAGATTATGCCCGTGATGGAGTTTGCCGGCAATGATTCCTGGGGCTATAACCCCATCTATTACCTGGCCCCCGACAAAGCCTACGGCCCCAAAAACGACCTGAAAGCGTTTATCGATAAATGCCACGAAAACGGCATTGCCGTAATTCTGGATATGGTGCTGAACCAGGCCGATTACGAATTTCCCTACGTAAAAATGTATTGGGCCGGTGATAAACCCAGTGCCGACAGCCCGTTTTTCAACCAGCAGGCCACCCACCCGTTCAGCGTCTTTTTCGATTTCAACCACGAAGCCCCTGCCACCCAGGCGTTTGTGAAACGGGTGAACGACTACTGGATTCAGGAATACAAAATGGACGGCTACCGGTTCGACCTCTCGAAGGGCTTTACCCAGACCCCCAACCCCAACAACGTGGGCGCGTGGGGCAACTACGATGCCAGCCGCGTGGCCATCTGGAAACGCATTTATGACCAGATTCGGGCCACGGATAAATCGGCCTACGTGATTCTGGAACACTTTGCCGACAACACCGAGGAGAAAGAACTGGCTAACTACGGGATGCTGTTTTGGGGCAACCACAACTACAATTACCGCTTTGCGGCCAGAGGCGTGGTGAATGGCCGCGACGATAATTTCGACTGGATTTCGTACAAACGGCGCGAGTGGAACAGCCCCAACATCCTGGGCTATATGGAAAGCCACGACGAAGAACGGCTTGTTTTCGACCTCTTACAGAACGGCTCATCGGCTGGTACGTATAATACCAAAGACCTTGCCACCGCCCTGGAACGGGCCAAGCTGGCGGCGGCATTGTTTATTCCCGTGCCCGGCCCCAAAATGATCTGGCAGTTTGGCGAACTGGGCTACGACCTGGGCATCAACCGCTGCCCCGACGGCAGTTACAACAACGACTGCCGCACCGCCGCCAAGCCCATCCGGTGGGAGTACCGCGCCGACCCCAACCGCGCCAAACTGCTGCGGGTGTACCAGGAGTTGATTAAGCTAAAACTGAGCCAACCCGCGTTCCAGACCACCGATTTCACCTTTGCCGTGACCGAACCCGTCAAACGCCTGGTGCTCAACCACCCCACCCAACCCGCCGTGGTGATCGGCAATTTCGATTTGCAAGCCAACACCGTGGTGCTCAACCTGCCCCGCACCGGCACCTGGTACGACTATTTCACGGGCCAATCGGTGGAGGCCACCGCCGCCACCGCCCTGAGTATGCAACCCGGCCAATGGCACCTGCTGACCACCACCAAACTACCCACCCCCGAAGCCGGGCTGGTACCCTGGACCCTGGCCCCGCCGCCGCCCGTGGTGCTGGCCACCGAACCCCTGACGGCCCTCACGGTCTCGCCCAACCCCACCACCGACATGGCCGTGCTGAATTGGGAAAGCAGCTACCGGGGGCCGGTGACGGTGCGGATAAACACCCTGGCGGGACGTACCTGGCAGACCCAGACGGTGCAGAAAACCGCCGCCACCCTGCACCAATCCCT
>JAYUKZ010000366.1:0-2014 GCA_043763995.1 Fibrella sp. | reverse complement strand
TCTTCATGCAGCAACGCGGGTCTGCCGCCGATTTTTCGCACTTTTTCTCGCAATTCTCCTCCTTCGCTTTCTTGTCCTTCTTGTCTTTTTTCCCCTCTTCGGCAAACGCCGTCGATGATACGGTAGCCAGCAGAACGAGGCCCATCAACAGATTTTTCATGGCAGTAGTTTGGTTTATGTACGAAGGGGTAAGCTACAAATTTCAGTCCAGAAAACAACGCCCGTCCGCTCAGAAGCCGCCCGGCCAGCCCTTACCCCCACCCCTCACGGACTAGCCAACTGCATCAACACGCCGCAAACGTAGCCCATATACGTACCTACGGCGTAACCCAGAATGGCCATCAGCACGCCCACCGGGGCCAATGCCGGGTGGAACGCCGCCGCCACCACGGGGGCCGTGGCCGGGCCGCCAATGCACGCCTGACTGCCCACCGCCAACAGAAAATACGGTGCCCGGATGAGTCGGCAAAACCCAACCATGAGTACCACATGAAAGGCCATCCAGAGCAGGGCCACCACCAGCAAACCGGGTTGGTCGG
Source organism: Fibrella sp. (assembly GCA_043763995.1). GTDB lineage: Bacteria > Bacteroidota > Bacteroidia > Cytophagales > Spirosomataceae > Fibrella. The sequence continues at coordinate 1,475 of JAYUKZ010000366.1, read as the reverse complement.
CAATGGCCAGGATGTCCATTTTTTTCATCCTGACGTGTACCGTGCCGCCCGAGACGAAGATACGTTTGCCAATTTCGGTGTAGGCCATCGTGGCATCCTGCATCAGGAGCGACAAAATCTTGAGGTCTACGTTATCAATTTCAAAATTTTTTGTGGACTTTTCCATGTATTTATTGATGATTCAGCAACAAATGTAGGGTATGTTTGTTTATATCGTAAATTTTAATCATTTTTTATATAATACTTGTAACAAACCTGTTCTTGCTTTTACCTTTGTGATGTTGAATTTGAGCACAGCCGGGAATACAACGCGAAGGGCGCACAAATCTGGCAACAATTTCCTTGTAGGGTGTCGAAACTGGCAGACGTGCCCTCCTGTCTCGGGGGTGGTGATAAGGGACAAACGCAGTATAATGCCGCTTTGCGGACTTCGTTTCTCGGAGCGACTGGGGTTGACCACCAGATTATTGTACTGTAGCTAACCGCACCGTGGGTGGTTCGAATCCCCCTCCTACAGCCCTGACCCGGCAACCGGCCCCACGCCGGTGATATGGTCAACTGATTTTTAGTTTGTTGATGAAGTGTAATTACGACACGCCGACCCACGTTGAGGTCGGCGTTGTTTGTTAAGCCCCCCGGCCCCCGAAGGGGGAGGGCTTACGCAAACGTATTGCTAACGCGTAAGCCCTCCCCCTTCGGGGGGCGGGGGGCTTTTTAGCCCTCCTCATGTCTGCCCCCGTATTGCTTGGCGTACTGCTTTCCATTATTGCGCTGGTGCTCACCACGGCAGACAGCGAGCGGCCCGGCTGGAAACGGTTTTACGAGGTTGTGCCCACCACGTTGCTCTGCTACTTTTTGCCTTCGTTGCTCAACACCACCGGCCTGGCCAAGCCCGATGCCGTTGACGCGCTCTACGGCGTAGTGTCGCGGGTGCTGTTGCCGTGTAGTTTGGTGCTGTTCACGCTGGGGGTGGATGTGCGGGCGTTCAGTAGGCTGGGCAGCAAGGCCGTGCTGATGTTCGGGGCCTCGGCGGTGAGCATCATGCTGGGCGGGCCACTGGCCGTCTGGACGTTGGCGCACCTGGCCCCCGCGCTGGTGAGCGGCGTGGGGCCGGATGCTGTTTGGCGGGGCCTGGCCACCCTGGCTGGCACCTGGATTGGCGGCGGAGCCAACCAAACCGCCTTGAAAGAAGTCTTCAAACCCAGCGATGCCCTGTTTTCGGCCATTGTCACCGTTGATGTGGTGGTGGCCAATTTGTGGCTAGGTACGTTGCTTTACGGGGCCGCTCGTGCCCCGCGCATCGACCGGTGGCTGGGGGCCGATGCCTCTGCCGTGGAGGCGGTGCGGCAACGGGTGCAGGCTCAGGCCGAAGCCATTCAGCGAATGCCGACCACCACGAGTTTGGTACAGATTCTGGCCGTGGGGTTCGGCTGTACTGCCCTGGCCACGGCTATTGCCGAGCCGTTGGCGGCGTA
>JAYUKZ010000365.1:0-2015 GCA_043763995.1 Fibrella sp. | reverse complement strand
CAGCAGGTAATCGGCCTGATGGAGCGGAGCACGATTATTCCCCGCGCCATCGTAGACATTGCCGCGCTCTGGATTGGCGGCGGGGTGCTGGCCAGCATCGATGAAACCACGGAAACGATGATCGACGATCAGGAAATCCGGGATTTTCTGGCCGCCCGCACCACCAAACGCTACCTCACTGACGCGGCAATGTCGCTGGCGACGTGGTGGAACGTGTTTCCCGAACTGATTCTGAGCAAAGACCGGCAGCGGGTGGCGCAGCTCCACGCTCTGAAAACGCCCTATTGCCGATGGGGGCGAATGAACCCGAAAACGGGCGAATTGAACAGCGTGTACGTTTCGGCCAACTGGCCCAACGTGACCGCCGCCGACGACGACATAGTGAAACTGACGGCCCTTAACCCCCTTCGGTACGATTTGGCCGACTGGGTACGGGCGCAACGCGAGTACAAATTTGTGTGGCCGGTATCGTTTCCGTCCGAGGGAAAAACGTACTATCAGCTTGCCGCCTGGGATTCTGCCCGTAGTTCGGGGTGGTTGGACGTGCTGAACGCTATTCCGCAGTTCAAAAAGTACGCCATGCAAAACCAAATGACGTTGCGCTACCATATTGAGGTGCCCGACGAATATTGGCCCCGCGTGTACAGCGAACGGTGGGATCAGGCTGACTATGAGGGCCGCGTAGGCATTCGGAACGAGTTTTTGCAAGCCCTTATGGAGCGGCTCACCAACGTGGAGAACGCCAACAAAGGCATTCTGACAGATAAATGGATGAACACCCAAGCCAAAGAGGTCGGTGTAGTCATTAACGTGCTCGACGATAAACACAAGGAAGGGAAATACAACGAGGATTACAGTGAAGGCGCGGCTCATCTGCTCTACGCCCTGGGCGTTGACCCCAGTTTGTTTGGGTTTTCGACGGGCAAAGAGGGCGGGCGGAGTGGCGGCAGCGACAAGCGCGAGGCATTCTGGATTTTCGTCTCTAAAGCCAAACCCTATCGCGACCGGCTGCTGGAGCCGCTCGATTTTGTGGCCGAATACAACGGTTGGAAAAAACGATACCCCAACCTCACGTTCCGGTTCCGCGACACACTGCTGACTACGCTCGATACGGGAAAATCGACCACGACCGAAAACACGCCCGCATGAACCTGATCTTCAACTCCACCCAGGATGTGATGGCCATTGTGCCCATCAGTGCCGACGTGTCGTTTACAAAACTGCGCAGTTATCTGCTTACCGCCCAGTCGTTTGTGGAGCGGTATATTGGCAGTAGCCTGATGACCATCGTGGCCAGTTCGCCTAGTGCCAACGCCGGGTTGGCGCAGTTGATCCGGGTACCGGTGGCCAATTTAGCTCTGATGAAATACCTGGGTACCAACGCTGCCCAGATTACCGACATGGGTCTGTTGCGCAACGTGAGCGAAACCCAAAAAGACGCGTTCGAGTGGCAGCACAACCTGGTGGCCACCAACCTGCAAAGCCAGGCGTGGGACGGGCTGGAGGCTCTGTTACAGCATATCGAAAACAACCTCTCGCTGTTTCCCGACTACACGTCCTCGGCACAGTATCAGCAAAACAGAACGTACCTGATTCAGTCAGCCACGGTGTTCGACAGCTTTTACCCTATCTCCGGGAGTCGCCTGGTGTTTTCCACCCTGCAACCGGCCCTGCGCGAAGCCGAAGTGCGGCGCATCCGCCCGGTGCTGGGCCTTCGTCACGCCGAACTGCTGGCCGACTCGCTTACGCCCGCGCAGACCACACTGCTGGAGGTAGCCCGCCGGGCACTGGTCTACACGACGATGGGCATTGCCCTGCGGCAACGCATGGTCGATGTGACCGACCAGGGCGTACAGGTGCGGGGTATCAGTCAGTTTTCGGCCATAAAATATGAGCAACCCGCCGACGAAAAACGGCTGCAAAACAGTCTGCAATTTTTCGATCAGGAAGCCGCCGAACTGCTCGACCAAATGGCTGGTTTGGTTCGGCCAACCCCTCGCCCAACGCGGGGCAGC
>JAYUKZ010000364.1:0-2041 GCA_043763995.1 Fibrella sp. | reverse complement strand
GCAACGTACCTGCCGAAACCCTGTGGCCCTACCTCGATCTGGTGGCCGTCAGCATTGCCTGCGACATTGTGCCCGTCACGGGCGAAAACCGGATTCTGGCCCATTACGGCCTTAAAAAGCTGAACCACAGCCCCCGCGCCGGGTTGTGCGCCCTGATGCGGATTGCCGGTTTTGTGGGCGAACAGGACACGTATCCTATCAAAGAAAAACACCTCGACATCACGGAGGTGGTCTTCCGGTTGGGGCCGCGCATCAACGCTGCCGGGCGCATTAAACACGCCCACGCGGCCGTAGACCTGCTTTTGGCCAACTCCGACGACGAAGCCGAACCCTTTTCCCAGGAACTGAACCGCTACAACCACGACCGAAAAACGTTCGATTCGACCATCACCACGCAAGCCCTGGCCATGATTGAGGGCGACGATTGGTTAAAAAATGCTAAATCCACCGTGCTTTTCGACGCTTCCTGGAGCAAGGGCGTTATTGGTATCGTAGCCTCGCGGTGCATCGAACGCTTCTACCGGCCTACTATTATTCTGACCCAGACCAACGAAAAAGCGGCGGGGTCGGCGCGGTCGGTGGCGGGGTTCGACGTGTACGCGGCCATTGAAGCTTGTTCGGAATTGCTGGAACAGTTTGGGGGCCACACCTTTGCGGCGGGCCTCACCCTGCCCATAGCCAACGTGGAAGCGTTCCGCCAACGGTTCGAGCGGGAAGTGACGGCGCGGTTGCAGGAAGAACATTTGCTGCCCACGGTGGAGATCGATACTCCGCTGGATTTCAGCGAGATAAACGGAAAATTTTACCGTGTCATGCGGCAAATGGCTCCGTTTGGCCCGCAGAACCTGACCCCCGTTTTCTGCACTGAAGACGTGGTGCTGGTGGGCGAGCCGATTCTGATGAAAGAGAAACACCTGAAGTTTACCTGTCGGCAACGGCGGTCGGCCCACAGTTTCACCGTCGTTGGCTTCAACATGGCCGAGTTTGCCGCGCAACTCCGGCCTGACGAGCCGTTTTCGATCTGCTATTCGTTGGAAATGAATCACTTCCGAAACGAATCGACGATGCAGTTACTTTTGAAAGATATTCGGCTAACGGCCTGACAGTATGGTACTTAGAACGGAACACCTGGTAAAAAAATACGGCAACCGGCTGGTCAACAGCGACGTGTCGTATGAGGTGGCGCAGGGCGAAATTGTGGGGCTGCTGGGGCCAAACGGGGCGGGCAAAACCACCTCGTTCTACATGGCCGTGGGCCTTGTGAAACCCAACAGCGGCAAGGTGTTCATCGATGATCTGGACATTACTAACCTGCCCATGTACAAACGTGCCCGCCTGGGGCTGGGCTACCTGGCGCAGGAAGCGTCTATTTTCCGCGACCTGACGGTGGAAGAAAACATTCTGGCGGTGCTGGAAATGACCGATAAACCCCGCGCCGAACAGAAACGCCGTACCGACGAACTGATCGAGGAGTTTCATCTGGGGCATGTGCGTAAAAACGCGGGCAAGGTGCTGTCGGGTGGCGAACGGCGGCGCACGGAAATTGCCCGTGCGCTGGCCGTTGACCCCAAATTTATTTTGCTCGACGAACCCTTTGCCGGCGTTGACCCCATTGCCGTAGAAGACATTCAGAGCATTGTGGCCACGCTGAAACACCGCAACATTGGCATCCTGATTACCGACCACAACGTGAACGAGACGCTCTCGATCACCGACCGGGCGTATTTGCTATTCGAAGGAAAAATACTGAAACAAGGTACCGCCGAAGACCTCGCCAACGACGAACAGGTACGTCGGTTATACCTGGGTCAGCACTTCGAGCTGAAACGCAAGTTTATGTAGGGGAGTACCTCACCCCCGGCCCCTCTCCTTCAGAGAGGGGTGACTCGGCACGGCTTCGCTTACGGGCGATGCCTTTGGGTAGAGTCACCCCTCTCTGAAGGAGAGGGGCCGGGGGTGAGGTAAACTAAAACGTCAACACCGCCGAGACACCCTGCCCGGCAGGAGCCAGTCGCAACGTGGTGGGCTGGCGGTTGTTGAA
>JAYUKZ010000363.1:0-2041 GCA_043763995.1 Fibrella sp. | reverse complement strand
TACCTCCTCTTCGACCGCGTGGCGGGCAACGATTTTTTCAACGGCACACGCGGCTCGCTCTACAGTTTCGGCGTTCACGGCGACCAGGCCAACACGGTAGTGGCTCCGGTGGGTGGGTTGAAGGACGTAAACGGGAACCTGATTGCTGCCGGAACGGCCTTCCAGGGGCAGATAAAAGATTTCGGCGGCGGGCCGGTGGCCATCAACCAGGCGTGGTGGCAGGGCCGGGGGTCGGCCTCCAACTCGGCTTCCTACAAGCAGTTTGTGGAAGACGGCAGCGTGTCGCGCCTCCGCGAAATTACGCTGGCCTACGGGCTACGCGGCGCAAATTTTAAACGCCGCACCCGCCTCTCGGCCCTCGATTTCAGCCTCACGGGCCGCAACCTGGTGCTCTGGACAAACTACACCGGCACCGACCCCGAAGTGAACATCACCGGCGCGGGCCTCTCGCGGGGGCAAGATTGGTTTTCCAACCCCAACACCAAATCCGTGCTGTTTTCGGTGCGCGTAACGTATTGACGAATGGCCCCACCCCCGGCCACCCCACCCCCAACAACATGAAAACCATACGTACCTACAAATTCATTTTCGCCCTGCTGGCAATACAGATTTTGAGTGGGTGCCGCCAACTGTTAAACGAACCAAATATTCAGAGCAACCCCAACGCCGTGACCGACGTAGACGTGACCACGTTGCTGGCAGGTACGTTGCTGGGGGTGGCCATGCAACACGAGGACACCGATGTGCGCATTGCGTCGCTTTGGTCGGGCCACCTCAACGGGCTGTCGCGGGCGCACCAGGGTTTTGCCCAGTACATTGTCTCGTCGCAAAGTTTTAGCTGGGCCACCCTGTATCCCGTGGCGGGGCAAGCCCGGCTCATTCAGACCAAAGCCGATGCCGCCGGCGACCGTTGGACGAAGGGCGTGGGGCAGGTGCTGGAAACCCTGGTTATTGCCAAAGCCACGGCCCTCTACGGCGACGTGCCCTACAGCCAGGCCTTCGACCCCATCCAGTTTCCCACGCCCCGGTTCGACACCCAAACCGAGGTCTACGCCGCCCTGCAAACCACGCTCGACAACGCCATTCTAAACCTTTCGGCCCCGGCAGGGCTGGCCTTTGGTGCCCAGGATTTTGTGTACCGGGGCGACGTGGCCAAATGGAAGGCGGCGGCTAACACGCTCAAAGCCAGGCTCTTTCTCCACACCGCCGATTACGCCAAAGCCGTGGCCAGTGCCAGCGCGGGCATTGGCACCGTGGCCACCGACGCGCTGGTACCACACGGAACCAGCCTGGGCGTAGACGTTAACCAGAACTATGATTTTTTCCGCGTCAGCCGGGCGGGCGACACCGGTTTCGAGGGGGCGTATCTACCCGTGTTGCTGCAAAGCCGGAGTAAATCGGCCAACACCAAGACCGACGAAACGGCCCTCTACAACCACTACGTGAAGGTGGGCATCACGGCCACCGGTAGCCTTGACCCCAATACCACCGACGGGGCGTTTACGGCCAACGCCCCCCACCCCCTGCTGACCTACTACGAAAACCAGTTGATTCTGGCCGAAGCCCATGCCCGACTCAACGTACCTGGCGCGGCGTTGGCCGCCCTCAACACCGTGCGGGCAGCGTTGGCCACAGGCTACCTCAACGGCAAAACCCTCCCCGCCACCGGGCGCAAATACGACCCCTACACCCTGGACGATTTTGGCCCCACGGGCCTGGCCAACCCCACCCGGCTGGCCACGGTGCAAACTGCGTTGCTCTACGAAATCATCAGCCAACGGTATTTGCTGCTATTCATGCAGTACGAAACCTTTACTGATTACCGCCGTTTGGCCAAAGCCGTGCCGGTGGTGCAGTTGCCCATTCCGCTGTTTGTGGGCACCAAAAAACCGCAACGGTTTGTGTACCCGCAGGGCGCGGTAAACACCAACCCCAACGTACCCAGCCCCCTCCCCGACCAGTTTACACCCGTGCCTTTGTTCCGGTAAATGGCCACAACTCTCCCACAGCGCAGCCCCAACCGCATACCGGCCCTCTCAGA
>JAYUKZ010000362.1:0-7218 GCA_043763995.1 Fibrella sp. | reverse complement strand
TCCGCATTCGGGTGCGGGTGCCGGTGTTTGGGGCAACCTACACCTACTTCCGCGATGGTCAGCAAATTCTGACCACCAACCGGCTAGTCTCGCAAATTCCGGCTTTACCGGGTAAGTATGCAGTGCTGGTAACGGTTCCGGGTGGTTGTACGGCTATTTCGGATATGAATTTCGACGTGCTGTTGACGGGTAAACTCACCGTTAACTCACCCGTTACTGCCTGCGCCGGCCAAACCGCCGATCTGACTGCCCCCGCCGTTACAGCAGGCAGCGATGCAGGTACGTTCACTTATTTCCAGGATGCCAACGCCACCGTCGCGCTCGATGCTTCGACGGGGCCAGCCAATGCCATCACCAAAGCGGGCGATTATTACATCAAATTAACGTCGTCGGGCAGTTGCACCGTTGTGGAGAAAGTAACGGTTTCGTTTGCTCCTCCCTTCACGGTCACACTGTCGAGCCAGACCATCTGCGCCGGGCAACCCGCCACGCTAACAGCAACGGGGGCCAGCACCTATGATTTCGGATCGGGGGCATCGGCCACCAACACACGCACGGTCACCCCAACGGAAACCACTGTGTACAGCGTGACAGGATTCAACGGCCAGGGCTGTCCGACCATTCCGCCTGTTTCGGCAACGGTAACGGTTAAGCCAACTCCGTCGGTAGCATCCACGCAGGTTAACTGCGTAGGTTTGGCCACCTACACGGTGAACTTCACGGCAACAGCGGGAGCGGTTGTCACGGCGAGCCAGGGTGTACTGGTTGGTAATCAGGTCACGGGTATTCGGGCGGGTGAATCGTTGACGCTTACGGCCACGCTTAACGGATGCTCGGCCAATGCAATTATCATCAGTCCAGACTGCCAAAGTCAGGCAGCCAGCCTGGGTAACTTTGTCTTTGAAGATGTCAATGGCAACGGCCAACAGGACACCGGCATCGACAAGCCCATTGCGGGTGTGACGGTCACGCTGATCTCGAATGGTGTAGTGATTGCTACCACGACGACCGATGCGGGTGGCTTGTACTCATTCACGGGCTTAACCCCAGGCGTACCCTACAGCGTGAGCTTCACGGCTCCGGTAGGCTTCACGGCCACAACGGCCAACACGGGTAGTGATGCTACCGACAGCGATGCGGTAGGTGGTGTGAGCCAGACCGTCAGCCTGACGGTGGGCGAAAACAACGCCACCCTTGACGCGGGCTTCTTCAAGCCAGCCAGCCTAGGCGATCAGACGTTTGTCGATACCAACGGCGACGGCATCCAGAACAACGGGGAGGCTCCTTTCCCCGGTGTGACGGTCACGCTCATCAGCAATGGTGTGATTGTCGGCACGGCGGTGACGGATGCCAACGGCAACTACACCTTCACGGGTCTGATGCCGGGTACACCTTACTCGGTGAGCTTTACGGCTCCGGCGGGCTTCACGGCTACGACTTTCCCAACAGGAGCAAGTCCGGTGGTCAGCTTGAGTTCGGGTGAGAACAATACGACCATTGACGCGGGCTTTGTACGGCTTGTACTGCCAGCCGCCATCACGGTGGTTACAACAACGCCTGTTTGTGATACGGCCACCAACGTCTACACCACTACAGCCACAGTTTCGCTAAGCAACGCCACGGCCAGCACCCTGACGCTGACCGACAACGGGGTAAACGTGGGTAGCCAGCCCATCACGGCGGGCCAGACAACGGCCACCTTCACCCTGACGGGCATCAGCAATGCGGCCAGCCACACTGTTGTCGCCACGCTTACCAACGGGGTTATCACTACAGCTAACACCACCTACAACGCCCCGGCTAGTTGCACAGTCTGTACGCTAAGTGCAACGGTTCCCCCTGGTAACGTGTGCAGTACCGTTACACCGGTAATCAGCGGAGGCACCGCACCCTTCAATTACAATTGGAGCGGGCCGACGATGAACGTCACTGTGGCAGCAAAAAATGCAACCCATCCGAACTTTGCCAATGCATTCCCGGCGGTTTATGTCATCGACGGTGTGCAGGGCAAAGAACTGACCCTGATTCGGGGCGTGAGGTATAGCTTCAACGTCAATGCGTCGACCCATCCGTTTTTGTTCACCACCAGCCCGGTGGGTGGCCCGGCCAACAGTGGTCAGGTTATTACGGCGGGTGTGACCAACAGTGGTGCTACTAGTGGCATTGTTACCTTCACCCCATCGGCGGGTACGCCAAACTTAGTTTATTATAACTGCGGTAATCATGGTAACATGGGCTGGAAGGTGAATGTGATCGACCAGCAACCCAATGGTGTTCTGGCGGGTGCCATGAACGGCACCTATTCGCTGACCGTGACGGATGCCCGTAGCTGTTCAGCCACCCCTGCGTTGGCCACGACGGTTAACTGCCCCTGTGCATTGAGCGCATCGGTAGCCACGCCCACGGCCTGCAACACGGCCACCAACCAGTATATCGTGACGGGAACGGTTTCGGCCACCAACGGCCCGGCCACCCAATTACTGACCATTTCCGTCGATAACAGCAGTACGGTAGTAACCTTGAGCGGCAACGGCCCCGTGAGCTACACCCTGACGGGCCTTAACTCGGACGGCGCGGCCAAAACTGTGATGGTGATGAGCGACGCAACCGCCTGTGGTATGGTGAGCGTCAACTACACGGCCCCTGTAGCCTGTACGGTGGCCCCGGCCAGTTTAGGCAACCTTGTCTTCGAGGATGTCAATGCCAACGGTCAGCAGGATGCGGGCGATAAGCCTATCGCCGGTGTGACGGTCACGCTACGCTCCAATGGCAATGCAGTTGCCACGACAATGACCGATGCTAACGGCTTGTATTCCTTCACGGGCCTGACTCCGGGCATTCCCTACTCGGTTAGCTTCACGGCACCAGCGGGCTTCACGGCCACGATTGCCAACACGGGCAACGATGCCACGGATTCAGACGCGGTCAACGGCGTAAGCCAGATCGTCAGCCTGACGGCGGGAGAGGACAACCTCACGCTTGACGCGGGCTTCTTCCGGCCAGCCAGCCTGGGCAATCAGACCTTCGTTGATACCAACGACGACGGCATCCAGAACAACGGAGAAGCGGCCCTGGGCGGGGTAGTGGTCACGCTGATCTCGAACGGTAACGTGCTTGCCACCGCCACCACCGATGCCAACGGACTCTACAACTTCACGGGCCTTACACCGGGTGTGCCATACTCGGTCAGTTTCACCACGCCACCGACCTACACCGCCACAACTTACCCCTCAGGTACGTCGCCCACGGTGACGCTCTCATCGGGAGAGGCCAACCTAACGCTGGATGCGGGTTTTAACGTACTCAAACCGGCTCTGAATCTGACCAAAGCGGTAGATAAATCGGTAGCCGAGCAGGGCGAGGTGGTAACGTACACCCTCACGCTGACCAACACCGGGGCGGGGTCTTCCACGGCGGTATCCGTCCAGGATGTGCTTGACGCGGGCCTGGTGTTTGTGCCCGGTTCGGCCAGCGTGAGTGCCGGTACGTTCACCCCTGGAGTGCCTACCAGCACCTGGCAGGTGCCGGGCCTGGCTTCGGGTGGCAGCAGCACGCTGCGTTTCCAGGCTACGCTCAACAAGGCGGGCGCACTGGTCAACAAGGCCCAGTTACCGGGCCTACCCGCCGTTCAGGTTTGCACCAGCGTGCCGTATCGAGTGTGCAAAGGCACCGACTACGCCATTGCGGTGGAGGCCCCGGCGGGTTTCAGCACCTACGAATGGCACCGGATTTTCAACGGGATGGACGTGGTTGTAAGCACCACCCGCAACTATACCATTGTGGCACCGGGCGAGTACCGGGCCGTGGTTGACGGCGGTAGCAACACCACGGCGTGCCCCACGGGGGTGTGTTGCCCGGTGCTGGTGCGGGAGGAGGAGGCCCCCCTGTTCACGGCTACGCCCCAGGCCCCCACCTGTATGGGTGTTACGCCCCAGACCAACGGCACCTTCTCGGTGAGTGTGGCGGGGGGCAACGAGGCGGGTCTGACCTACCAGTATTCGGCGGGAAGCAGTTTCAACGCCGGTAATGCTTCGGCCCCGGCGGGTGTGGGTACGTTGGCCACGGGCCTTGTGGGCGGGCAGTCGTACACGGTACGGGTGGTCAATGCGTTAGGTTGTTTCCGCGACCAGGTCATCACGGTACCGGCGGCGGGGTGTGTTTGCCCGCCCAGTGTTTGTGCGCCGTTTGTGGTCAGAAAGACCCGGAGCAACGGGGTGCTGATTCCCTAGAACAGAGAGCTACTTCGCGTGCCAAAAGCCGAACCTGCCAGGTTTGGCTTTTGGCGTTTTGGGCGTAGTTATCCCCCTAATGTACCTGACGATAAACGGCGTAAACCGACCAGTTTTGCTACAAAATTAACACCCGGCAGTGCGGTCCAGGTACGTTGGGCGGCGCAAAAAACTGACTTTCCGGCGAGGACTTTTTCGGATAAGCCTGTTTTCCGGAGAGCCGGGTGCCACCGGCTACCGGGACTCTGCCCCAGAAATTGTTCCAATCATTATTCTCTTAACAATGCGGCCTGGCGGTGGTTATTTCGAAGGATAAACCCTAGTTTTAGCTGAAAATACAGTACCCATTGACGCACTTCCCCCTGAAAACCTGCCTCCTCCGCCCCTGGCGCGAGGGCGACGAAGACGCATTGTCCCGGCACGCCAGCAACCGCACCATCTGGAACTGGGTACGTGATTTTTTCCCGCACCCCTACACCCTGCGCGATGCGTCTACGTGGGTGCGGGCCAACAAATCGGCCCCGCTGCCGGCCAACCTGGCCATCGAGATCAACGGCGAAGCGGTGGGCAACGTGGGCTACACCGTGCGGGAAGACCTCTACCGGTTCAACGCCGAAATTGGCTACTGGCTCTCGGAAGACTACTGGGGGCAGGGCGTAATCTCGGAGGTGCTGCCGGTACTGGTGCAATATATTTTTCGAAACACGGGCGTAAACCGCATCTACGCCTGCGTACTGGAGGGCAACACCGGGTCTATGAAAGTACTGGAACGGGCGCAGTTCCGGCACGAAGCGGTGCTGCGCAAAGCCGTGGTGAAAAATAGCCAATACCTCGACGAGCACATCTACGCCCTGCTGCGGGAGGAATACCAGGCCAAACAAGTTACGTTTCCGTAAACGCGCCGATTGTGGTTTCTTTGTCGGTTCAACCGCCGCTCCTCGTCATGTCGAAATTAATTATTGCCGTAGACGGCTACTCCAGTTGCGGAAAAAGCACCACCGCCAAAGCCGTTGCCGCCCGCATGGGTTACGCCTACATCGACACCGGGGCCATGTACCGGGCCGTAAGCTTGTTTTTCCACCAAAACCGAATTGCCTACACCAATCCCAAAGAAGTGACCACCGCGCTGGAAAAACTGAGCATCTCGTTTCAGTTCAACGAAAAGACCAGCCGCAACGAAACCTGCCTCAACGGCCTGAATGTGGAGGAAGAAATTCGCAAAATGTACATCTCCAACATGGTCAGCGAGGTAAGTACGCTGGTAGAAGTGCGCCGGGCCATGGTGGCGCAGCAGCAGCGCATGGGCCGCAAACGGGGCGTGGTTATGGACGGGCGCGACATTGGCACCAAAGTGTTTCCTGATGCAGAAGTGAAGGTTTTTATGACCGCCGACACGTTTATCCGGGCCAAACGGCGGCAGGTAGAACTGCTCCAGAACGGCGAAATGGTAAACCTGGACGACATTGTGCGGAACCTGGAAAAGCGCGACCACATTGACAGCACCCGCGCCGAAAGCCCCCTGCGCCAAGCCCCCGACGCGGTGCTGCTCGACACCTCGTTCATGATGATCGATGAACAAATTGAGTGGGTGGTGGAACTGGCCACCCGCCGCCAGGCCGAGTTGCTCCGCCGGGGAGCAGCCTTGCCCCAACCCCACCCATGAACCAACTGCCGGTTTTAGTGGTGGGGCAGGGCGTGGCGGGGTCGGTGCTGGCCTGGACGTTGTGGCAGCGGGGGGTGCCGGTGCGGGTGGTGGCCGCGCCCCAACTGCCCACGGCTTCGGGCGTGGCGGCGGGCATTGTGAACCCCCTCACGGGCCGCAAACTGGTGAAAACCTGGGCCGCCGACCAGCTTTTTCCGTACCTGCACCCGTTCTACACCGCCACCGCCCAAACCCTGGCCACTCCCTTTTTTACGCCCCTTGACCTCTACCGCCCCTACCGCGACGAGGCCGAGCAAGCCCGCTACCAAACCATTGCCGCCCAACCCGACCTGGCCCGCTACCTGGGCGAAGCCGCCGGGCCGGGGGCGTGCGGAGCGGTGGTCAACGACCCCCTGGGTGGGTTGCGCATCACCCAAAGCGGCTGGGTCGACTTGCCCGCCTTCACGCAGGCCATGCGGACTTATTTTATTGACCGTCAGCTATTTACCGAAGCTCTGGTACAGCCCCAGGATGTCCAGGTACGTGCCGATTCGGTGGCATATGCCGGGCAGACGTACCAACGGGTCATTTTTTGCGAAGGGCCACACGGCCCGCAGAATCCTTTCTTTGGGTTTCTGCCGTATAGCTTAGTGAAAGGCGAAATTCTGACTGCCGAAGTGGCCCATCAGTCGTTGCAGATGATTGTCAATCAGGGGGTTTTTGTGATGCCCATTTCGCCCACGCGCATCCGCATTGGGGCCACCTACGCCTGGGATAACCTGGATTGGCAACCCACTGAAGCGGGGCGGTCATTTCTAGAAACCAAAGCCTGCGCCCTGCTGCGGGTGCCGTTCCGGGTGGTGACGCAACAGGCGGGGTTGCGGCCCGCCACCCAGGACCGCCGCCCGTTTGTGGGCTGGCACCCAGCGCACCCGGCAGTGGGTATTTTTGGGGGCATGGGCACCAAAGGCGTGTCGTTGGCCCCCTACCTGGCCCACCAACTGGCCGATGCCTGGCTGTTGGGTAAAGAAATAGACCCGGCGGTGAATATTAGCCGCTTCTATTCGTTATGGAAAAGCGATTTAAACGGGGCCGTGAGTCGGTGAAAACACCCGGCAAACAACCCCATCTTTATACCCGTAAATAACTCATTATGCGTCAGTTATACTTTATTTCAGTGCTGTGCCTGGGGCTGGGTACGTTGGCCGTGGCCCAAAATTACCCCTCGCAGGAACAGTTCGGCAAAAACCGGATTCAGTACCGAACCTTCGGCTGGCGCACGGTACGGACAACCAATTTCGAAATCTATTTCTACGAAGAAGGCGAACAACTGGCCAACCTGGCGGC
>JAYUKZ010000361.1:0-2055 GCA_043763995.1 Fibrella sp. | reverse complement strand
TTGCCCAACGGGCGGCTGCTTACGCCACGCGGGCGGCAGATCGAAACCGCCCCGCATCCGTATGGCCTCACCCTCAGCCCCGACGGGCAAACGGTGGTAACGGCCAATTCGGGTACCAACCCGTTTTCAATCACCATTCTTCGGAACGTACTTGGCCCCCAGCCCAGCGTGATGCAGGTGCCGAAGGGGCCGAAAACAGACAACGGCATTCTGGAAGCCTGCTTCATGGGCCTGGCCATTACGCCCAATAACCAGACGGTGTTTGTGGCCGGGGGCGAAACAAACAAAATTTTCAGTTTCGATTTAACCACCGGCAAACGAACCGGCCTGATTGATTGCGCCGCAAAAAAACCAATCGATTACACCCACGGCTACATTGGCGATATGGCCCTGACCCGCGACGGCAAAACGCTGTATGCACTAGATCAGATTGGCTTCCGGTTGCTCATCATCGACGTAGCGAGCCGTACCATTCGCCACAACGTACCCACGGGTCGCTACCCCTTTGGCCTTACGCTTTCGCCCGACGAAAACACCGCCTACGTGGCCAACGTGGGCGTTTTTGCCTATAAACCGTTTACCGATCTGAACCCGAAAGACCTCAAAAACACCGCCCATGCCTACCCGGCCTCTAAATATGGTTCGGCAGAAATGCGCGACGGCGATGCGCAAAAAAATATCCCCGCCCTGGGCGATCCCAACGTACCAGAGGCTTTTTCAGTCTGGCGCATCGACCTGAAAACGGCCACGCCCACGGTGACGGCGAAGGTGAAAACGGGCTTTTTGGTGGGGCAAATGGTAGAAGATTTTCCGGCCGTGGGCGGCTCAAGCCCAAACTCGGTGGTGGCTACGGACAGGTACGTGTTTGTCAGCAACGGCAGCAACGATTGCGTATCGGTGATTGACGGGACGACCAACGCCGTTGTCAAAAACATCGCCCTTTCGCCAGATAAACGCCTGGGCAATAAACGCGGCGTAATTCCGTTTGGGCTGGCCCTTTCGCCCGACCAAAAACGGCTTTACGTGGCCGAAGCGGGTATCAACGCCGTGGCCGTAATCGAGGTAGGTACGTTGGCGGTGCTGGGGCACATCCCCACGGGCTGGTTCCCATCGAAATTGAAAGTAAGTCTGGACGGAAAGACACTGCTGGTGGCCAACGCCAAAGGTTTCGGCAGTGGGCCAAACGGGGGCGAGAAATTTCAATTGAGCGAACGGGGTAGTTACATCGGCAGCCTGATGAACGGCACGGTGTCGGTGATGGACATACCGGCGGATACCGCTTTAGCCACTGAAACAGAGCAGGTTGTGCGCAATAATTTCGCATTTCAGCCCCTGGCCAACGTACCTGGCACGCCCGGCCCGATACCCATGTTTGCGGGCCAACGCCCTTCTCCCATCAAGCACATTGTCTTTATTGCCAAAGAAAACCGCACCTACGACGAAGTTTTCGGGCAGCTAGGGGGCGGGCGCGGCGACTCTACGCTGGCCCGGTATGGCCTGAACAGACGGGTTCAGAACAAGAAAACGGGGCAGTTAGTAACTCAAGCCAACGTGATGCCCAACCACCTGGCTTTGGCCCGGCAATTTGCCATGTCGGATAATTTTTACTGCGATGCCGACCACTCTGCCGACGGCCACCGCTGGATGGTGAACACCTACCCCAACGAATGGGTGGAAACGGGTACGGCGGCGGCCTACGGGGGCAAACGGAACATGCGCGACTCGTCTGCCGCGCCCGGCAACCCGGCTTTCTACGGCTCGGCGGGGTCTATTTATCCCGAAGATTATAACGAAGCCGGGTCAATGTGGGAGCACCTGGAGCGGTGGAAAAAAGAGTTTTTCAACTTTGGTTTTGGCCTGGAAATGGCGGGGGCCTTCTCCGACAGTACCATGAAGTACGTGGGCGAAAAATATACCATGAACTACCCCCTGCCCGCCCCCCTCTACGACCGAACCTCGCGCCTGTTTCCGACCTACAACATGGCCATTCCCGACCAGTTTCGGGCCGATGTTTTCATGAAAGAATTCACCGAAAAATGGCCAAAAACGGGCCTT
>JAYUKZ010000360.1:0-2057 GCA_043763995.1 Fibrella sp. | reverse complement strand
GATGATGTTCCCGGCTTCGAGCAGCGTCACGTCGCCCGGCACTAACTTGCTGGCTTCCAGGTCAATGGCCTGCCCGTTGCGCAGCACCCGTGCCTGGTTGGCGGCCATCTTTTTGAGGGCTTCCATCGATTTCTCGGCCTGGTATTCCTGCACAAACCCGATGATCGCGTTCAGGATAATGATTGCCAGAATGACCCAGGTCGATTTCAGTTCGCCCACCGCGCCCGACACCACCGCCGCCGCCATCAGCACCAGAATCATGACATCCGTAAACTGGTGCAGCAGCATCTGCCAAACCGTTTTGGTTTTGGCATCCGCGATCTGATTCGGGCCAACCTCAGCCAGCCGCTGTTGGGCGGTGGCAGCATCCAGCCCGGTGGGGGTAGTATTCAGCGACTTGGCAACGTCGGCAATCGGGGTGATGTGATAGTCCATTGAAAATGAGTTGGTTAAGTCATCGACCGGCGCAGCAGTTGCGCGTTCAGGGCCACAATGACGGTACTGGCACTCATCAGCACCGCGCCCAGAGCCGGACTCAGCACGAAATGCGGGTACAGCACCCCTGCCGCCAACGGAATCGCAATCACGTTGTAGCCGGTGGCCCAAAACAGGTTCTGAATCATTTTGCGGTAGGTCGCCTTGCCAAAGTCAACGAGGTTGGTGATGTCGGTCGGTTTGCTGTTGACGAGGATAATGTCGGCGGTTTCGGCGGCAACATCGGTGCCGGAACCCACGGCAATGCCGACGTTGGCCTGCGCCAGAGCCGGAGCATCATTGACCCCGTCGCCGGTCATGGCCACAAATTGGCCCTTCCCTTGTAAATCCTTGATAATCTTAACCTTCTGATCGGGCAAGACCTCGGCATACACCCCATCCAGACCCAGCGTTTTGGCCACGGCATCGGCCACGCGCCGGTTGTCGCCGGTAGCCATATAGACCTTGATGCCCGATTCTTGTAAGCGTTGCACCGCTTCTTTTGAATCGTCGCGGATGCGGTCGGCTAAGGCAACGTACCCAGTTAACTGGTTGTCGGTCAGGATAAAAATCACTGTTTCGGCTGCGCTGCCGGTGGCATCCGGGGGCGGTTTAATTCCTTTTTCGGTCAGATAACCGGGGCTGACGACCACGACCTGTTTGCCATTGACCATTGCCGAAACGCCCTTGCCGGTGATGGACTGGAAATTCTGAATGGCGGGCAGCGTCAGTTTCCGTTTAGTGGCTTCGCGAACAATACCCTGAGCAATGGGGTGTTGAGATTGCTGCTCCAACGCTGCGGTGATGCCGAACAGGGCCGCTTCGTCCATGTCGGGAGCCAGCACCTTGATTCGGGTTACGCCAAACGCGCCTTCCGTCAACGTACCTGTCTTATCGAAGACCATCGCCGTAATTTTTCGGGCCTCCTCAAAAGCGGTGCGGTTACGAATCAGCAACCCGCGTTGGGCCGACATGGCCGTTGAGATTGCCACAACCAGCGGAATGGCAACGCCCAGCGCGTGGGGGCAGGCCGTGACCATCACCGTCACCATTCGCTCCACGGCGAAGGCCACATCTTTGCCCAACCACAGCCAGACCACGAGCGTAATAATTCCTACCGACAGCGACAGAATCGTGAGCCAGCCAGCGGCCCGGTCGGCTAAGGTTTGGGTTTGGGACTTGGCGTTTTGGGCTTCCTCCACCATTTTCACCACTTTGTTGAGGTAGCTGTCTTCGCCCCGGTGCGTAACCTTGACCTGAAGCGAACCCTCGCCGTTGACCGCCCCGGCAATCACTGTGTCGCGGACGGTTTTTTGGGCCGGTACACTTTCGCCGGTCAGCATACTTTCGTTTACCGCGCTGTCTCCTTCAACCACTTCGCCATCGGTCGGGATTCGTTCGCCGGGACGTACCAGCACCACATCGCCCACAGTCAGCGTATCAACCGGCACATCGGTTACGGCGGTGCCGGTCATTTTGTGAGCATCGGCAGGTAACAGCTTGACAATCAACTCCAAAGACCGCGACGCACCGGCCACTGATTTCATCTCGACGTAGTGCCCCAGCAACATAATGTCGATCAG
>JAYUKZ010000359.1:0-2058 GCA_043763995.1 Fibrella sp. | reverse complement strand
TTGCCCAACGGGCGGCTGCTTACGCCACGCGGGCGGCAGATCGAAACCGCCCCGCATCCGTATGGCCTCACCCTCAGCCCCGACGGGCAAACGGTGGTCACGGCCAATTCGGGCACCAACCCGTTTTCGATCAGTATTCTGCGCGACGTGTTCGGCCAAAAACCCAGCGTGATACAGGTGCCAAAAGGGCCAAAAACAGACAACGGCATTCTGGAAGCCTGTTTCATGGGCCTGGCCATCACGCCCGATAACCAGACGGTGTATGTGGCCGGGGGCGAAACAAACAAAATTTTTAGTTTCGATTTAACCACCGGTAAACGAACAGGCCTGATTGATTGCGCCGCAAAAAAACCAATCGATTACACCCACGGCTACATTGGCGATATGGCCCTGACCCGCGACGGCAAAACACTCTTCGCGCTCGACCAGATTGGCTTCCGGTTGCTCATCATCGACGTGGCCAGCCGCACCATCCGGCACAACGTACCCACGGGCCGCTACCCCTTTGGCCTTACGCTCTCGCCCGACGAAAACACCGCCTACGTAGCCAACGTGGGCGTTTTTGCTTATAAACCGTTTACCGATCTGAACCCCAAAGACCTCAAAAACACCGCCCATGCCTACCCCGCTTCTAAATACGGGTCGGCGGAAATGCGCGATGGCGATGCCAAAAAAAGCATCCCCGCCCTGGGCGATCCCAACGTACCAGAGGCGTTTTCGGTGTGGCGCATCGACCTGAAAACGGCCACGCCCACGGTAACGGCGAAGGTGAAAACGGGCTTTTTGGTGGGGCAGATGGTGGAAGATTTTCCGGCGGTGGGCGGGTCAAGTCCAAACTCGGTGGTGGCCACGGATAGGTACGTGTTTGTCAGCAACGGCAGCAACGATTGCGTGTCGGTGATTGACCTGACCACCAACGCCGTTGTCAAAAACATCGCCCTTTCGCCAGATAAACGCCTGGGCAACAAACGCGGCGTAATTCCTTTTGGGCTGGCCCTTTCGCCCGACCAAAAACGGCTCTACGTGGCCGAGGCGGGCATAAATGCCGTGGCCGTAATCGAGGTGGGTACGTTGGCGGTGCTGGGGCACATCCCCACGGGCTGGTTCCCATCGAAATTGAAAGTAAGTCTGGACGGAAAGACGCTACTGGTGGCCAACGCCAAAGGCTTCGGCAGTGGGCCAAACGGGGGCGAAAAATTTCAATTGGGCGAACGGGGTAGCTACATCGGCAGCCTGATGAACGGCACAGTGTCGGTCATAGACATACCGGCAGATACTGCTTTATCCACTGAAACAGAGCAGGTTGTGCGCAATAATTTCGCATTTCAGCCCCTGGCCAACGTACCTGCGGCAGCGAACCCGATACCGATGTTTGCGGGCCAACGCGCTTCGCCCATCAAGCACATTGTCTTTATTGCCAAAGAAAACCGCACCTACGACGAAGTGTTTGGGCAGCTAACGGGCGGGCGCGGCAATTCGGCGTTGGCCCGCTATGGCACGGGCGTAACCATTCGGGCCAAAAAAAGTGGGCAGGTACTGGTTGAAAACGCCAACGTGATGCCCAACCACCTGGCCCTGGCCCGGCAATTTGCCGTTTCCGACAATTTTTACTGCGATGCCGACCACTCTGCTGATGGCCACCGCTGGATGGTGAACACCTACCCCAACGAATGGGTGGAAACGGGCACAACGGCGGCCTACGGCGGCAAACGGAACATGCGCGACTCGTCTGCCGCGCCCGGCAACGCGGCTTTCTACGGCGCGGCGGGGTCTATTTATCCCGAAGATTATAACGAAGCCGGGTCGATGTGGGAGCACCTGGAGCGGTGGAAAAAAAGCTTCTTCAATTTTGGCTTCGGCTTGGAAATGGCCGGTGCGTTCAGCGACAGCACCATGAAATACGTGGGCGAAAAATATACGATGAACTACCCCCTGCCCGCCCCCCTCTACGACCGAAGTTCGCGCCTGTTTCCGACCTACAACATGGCCATTCCCGACCAGTTTCGGGCCGATGTTTTCATGAAAGAATTCACCGAAAAATGGCCAAAAACGGGCCTT
>JAYUKZ010000358.1:0-2066 GCA_043763995.1 Fibrella sp. | reverse complement strand
GTGCTGGAAGGCCCGCGCGGGCGTGACGCGCTGACGGTGTTGCCCGTGGGCACCACGCTGGCGCAGGTGGTGGCCGACACGCCGCAACTGGTGCTGGTATCGGCCCTGAACGACGAACAGTTGGTGGTGAAAATTGGCAACCAGTTGTTTGGTGTGCCCCTGGTAAAACTCTCTTAACTCCCGAAATTTCCATGAAAAAGTTACTGTTTTTCGCGCTCCTGCTGCTGGTGTCTGGCCAGGCTGCCGCACAACGCTTCGAGTTCGACGTGCCCACGTTGCAACTTAAATATGTACATCCCACGCGGCCCATTAGCACGTCGGTGGTGTTGGCCACGCAGCAGGGGTTGGAGGCCATCAACGCCCGCATCAACGCTGTCACGTCGGGGCAGGGGCTGTTCGATGCGGGGCAAACCAGCCAGATCAACGCGCTTAGTGCAACGGCGGCGGGGCTGCGCTCAGACGTGGGGGCCTTGCAAACGGGCAAGGTGGATAACGGCACCTTCAACACCTACACCAACAACCAGGCTACGGTCAACGCGGCAAAAGCCAACGTAACCGACCTGACCAGCTACATCGCCACGCAGACCACGTTTGATGCCGGGCAGACCACACGCATCAATAGCGTCAGCAACGCGGCGGTGGGGTTGCGTACCGATATAGTGTCACTCTCTGGTACGGTTGGCGGGCAAGCCACGCAGATCAGCAGTCTGAGCGGCAGCGCGTTACTAAGAAATGCGGGTGGGCAAGTAGTTGCGGCGCAACTGATCAATACAACCCTTACTGGCCAAACATTGCTGGGGCGAACAACAAACGACGGCACGGGGGCCACTGTGCAGATTGCTGGAGGTATGGGTTTTGAGGGTGAGCGCGTCAATACAACCTCGTGGTTCGGACTAGCACCAGCCACTGCATTTCTATCAACGAATGTTTTGGATTGGAATACGCTTGTTCGAGCCGGTTTCTACTTTATAGGCGGAGCCGATGGGTGGAGGGCAAACAGCAACGGGCCAACACGGACCAACGGCTATGGCGTGATTCAAGTATATTCAATTGGAAACGGCAACGGTGGGATGCAAGTGTTTACCCATGCAACGGGCGAAGTCTGGACACGAATAAACTATTTTGGCTGGGGGTCGTGGTCCTGTTCAAAACCGAATAACTATGTGCCCACCTCGTCAACTGACCCGACTGGCGATTTAGGGCAGGTGGGGTGGGATGCCAACTGGACGTACCTGAAAGTGTCTACCAGCCCCCACGTCTGGAAACGGTCTGCACTTTCGACGTTCTGATTTCCTCACCACTCACCTACCCCGCCTGATATGATTGACATTCGCAACGATAGCGGGCAGGGGCTGCAACTCACGGCGGGCCAACGGTTGCTGACGGAGAGCAACGCGGGGTGGCGGGCCGATGAAACCCTGCCCCCATCGGGCTTTTCGTACCCCATCAAGTTCCCGCTCTCGGCGCAGAACCAACGGTTTCTGGGGCTGGCCTACCACCCGGCGGCGGCACTGCCCCACCAACAGTTGCTGGTATCGGTGCGCTACAACGGCCATTTTTACCGCAACGCCCAACTGACCTACCGACTCACGGAAGGACAGGGCGACGGTACCCTGCGGTTCGACGGGGGCGAGGTGGTGGCCGACCTGAAAAAACTAACCCTGCAACAGCTATGCGCCGACCCTATACCGTTGCGCGGCAGTGGCCCCAACAGCGACCAGGGCACGGTGCCGGGCCGAATGCGCACGGTAGCCGCCGCCGCGCCGGGTACGTTTCCGTTCACGTTCTTTCCCCTGCGCAACACGGCATTTTTTTCGGCGGAAGACGCGGGTAAGGTGCCCCGTTTTCGGGCGCAGCCCTACGTGAATGCCTGGGCGGGCGGCACGTTTCAGACCGACGTGCCGGGCGGGGCCACGGGTTCGCCAGCCGTGCCGTTTTTTTTCGTCAGTTGGGTGCTGGAACAGATCATGGGCCGCTGTGGCTACCGCCTGGCGGGCGACTGGGCGGCCCATGCCGACACGCGGGCGTTGGTCATCCTGAACCTGACCAGCCTGCGCGACGCGGGC
>JAYUKZ010000357.1:0-7279 GCA_043763995.1 Fibrella sp. | reverse complement strand
TGGAATTGGGGTCGGTTTCGCGCTCGCGAGCCAAATTCTTCGCCACTTTCCGCGACCGGGGCAAGTTGTCGCGCATCGAGTTCAGGTTGTAATTCGGGGCCGATTCGTACCGACCAGTACGCCGCTCAAACGCTTTTTCGTTATCGCTCTCGCGGCTGTTTCGCCGGTCATTGCCACCTTCCCGGCTGAAAGGTTTGCGGTCGCCATAGGCGGGGCGGTCATTGCCACCCTCCCGATTAAACGGTTTACGGTCGCCATACGCTGGCCCATCTCCACCTTCGCGGGTAAACGGTTTGCGATCTCCGTAGGCGGGGCGGTCATTACCACCCTCGCGGTTGAAAGGCTTGCGTGGTCCGGCATCCCGGTCGCCGTAGGCAGGACGGTCGCCCGACGGCTGGGTACGTTCCTGGTCGTAAGGTTTACGGGCCGGGCGGTCGTCGGCGGGGTTTTCGCCCTCGCGGCGTTCGGGGCGGGGGCGTTCGTTACGCCGTTCGTCGCGGGCCTGATTTGCGCGGGTGTAGGGGCGGCGTTCCGTGGGTTCTTCAGCCTCCCGCTCGCGGGCCGGGCCGGTTTCGGGCTGCTGCTCCTCGGGTTGGCGGTCGGGCCGATCAAACCGGGCACTGTCGCCTTCCCGGTTAAACGGTTTGCGTGGTCCGGCATTCCGGTCGCCATACGCCGGACGGTCGCCATCTTCCCGGTTGAAGGGCTTACGATCTCCATAGGCGGGACGGTCGTTGCCGCCCTCGCGATTAAACGGCTTACGTGGTCCGGCATCCCGGTCGCCATAACTTGGCCGATCTCCGCCTTCTCGGTTGAATGGTTTACGATCTCCATACGCGGGCCGGTCTCCACCTTCGCGGTTAAACGGTTTGCGATCTCCATACGAAGGTCGGTCACTGCCACCCTCCCGATTGAATGGTTTCCGATCACCATAAGCTGGCCGATCATTACCGCCTTCCCGATTGAATGGTTTCCGATCACCGTAGGCTGGACGGTCGTTGCCGCCTTCCCGATTGAATGGTTTCCGATCACCGTAGGCGGGGCGGTCGCCCCCCTCCCGGTTGAAAGGCTTGCGTGGTCCGGCATCCCGGTCGCCATAGGCTGGACGATCATTGCCGCCTTCGCGGTTGAAGGGTTTGCGTGGTCCGGCATTCCGGTCGCCACCGTAGGCGGGGCGGTCGCCGGGGCCGCTGGTGCGGGGCCGATCGCCGTAGGTTGGGCGCGGGCTACCCTGCCGTTCTCCGCCTTTGTTGTAGCCACCACGGACATCCTCCCGACGGCCTTCTGGACGACCTTTACCATCACGGCGGTCGTTTCTTTCGTTCTCTCGTTTCATTGAATTATGCAGCACCGATAGGACTGCTCTTTGGCTTAACCCCACTGACTATCAGTTGCTCAGTCTGGTATTTTTTGAGCGACGGGGCCGCAAAGATACGACGTTTTGTGCGGCTTTTTCCGGGAATTCATCTGCCGTTTTCCGGTCGCAAGTTCACCAGCAGGCCATCATCGTTACTCCGCTGCCTGGCTGGAGCCTGGCGTTACTTTACCGTTCGCTCAACAGTTAGTCAGGGTAACGTTGCCACGGCTTACCTTTCGGCAACATATTTTTTTACACCCCTTACCCGTCATGAAAAATCAACTCAATACGCTCATTATCTGTTTATTGGTGCTGTGCGCGGGACTGGCCCGGAGCCAGTCCCCCACCCCACTGCCCCCCACGCCCAAACGCCCGGTGCAGGATGTGTATTTCGGCAAAACCGTGGTAGACAATTACCGGTGGCTGGAAGACATGACCACCCCCGAAACGAAGGCGTGGTTCCAGGCGCAGGCTAACCACACCAACGCCACGCTGGCCCGGATTCCGGGGCGCGATAAGCTCATCGAGCAGTTTGTGGCCTACGATAAGCTGCTGGCCGTGCGCTACGGCGACATTAAAAAACGGGGCAACGCCTATTTCTACCGCAAAACCCTGCCGAGCGAAAAAGCGGGCAAACTCTTCGTCCGCGAAGGCAAGAACGGCCCCGAAACGCTGCTCTTCGACCCCACCGCCTACGACAAAACCAAAACGTACCTGATGACCGCCTTCGTACCCTCGTCGGACGGCAAAAAAGTGGCTATCGGCTTGCAGGAAGGCGGGGCCGAACTGTCTACGGTGCGCGTCATGGACGTACCTGGGAAGACGTTTGCCCCCGAAAGCATCACGGCGGTGTTTGGCGGCGAGGTAAGCTGGCTGCCCGACAACAGCGGGTTTTTGTACACGCCCAACAATTCGATGGATACCAAAGACCCGCAGGGAAACCTCAACACCAAAGGGCGGCTGCACAAACTTGGTACCGACATTAGTAAAGACCCCGACCTGTTTTCTATCGCCAAAAATCCTGATTTCGGTATCCAGCCCGACCAGTACCCGATCATGTTCTATGCCGACGACGACACGCAGGTCTACGGCATTTTGGGCACGGTAGACCGCCGCGCCACGGCTTGGTTAGCCCCGGCTTCGGAGGTGGGTAAACCCAGCGTGGGCTGGAAAAAACTGTGCAGCGTTACCGACAGCGTGAGCAGCTTCATAAAACTGGGCAACCGTATGTTTTTGCAAAGCGTGAAAGGCGCACCCAACGGGCAGATTCTGGTCACAAATGCAACCAACCCCAACCCGGCCACGGCCACGGTACTGCTGGCCGAAGGCAAAAAAAACATCACCAGCATCAGTTCATCGAAAGATTTTTTGTTTGTGATTCTGAGCGATGGCATCAACGAGAACATCCGGCAGTACGATAGCCGTACCAATCAGTGGGCCGACGTACCCATGCCCGGCACCGGCACAATGGGCATTGCGTTCTACGATGCACCCCGCTCCAACGAGGTGATGGTGTATTCGACCTCGTGGAACGACCCAGGTACGTTGTACGACTATAATGCGGACTCCGGGCAGTTGGTCACCAGCACCTTTCATGTGCCTACCACCTACCCCGGCGTGGCCGATATTGTGGTGGAAGAAGTGGAACTACCCGGCCACGACGGCACGATGATTCCGCTCTCGATCATCTACAAAAAAGGCCTCAAGCGCAATGGCAGCGCGGTTTGCCTGCTGGATGGCTACGGAGCCTACGGTTATTCGGCCACGCCCTATTTCAACCGGCGTAACCTGGCCCTGCTCAACCGGGGCGTAGTTATAGCCGAGGCGCACCCGCGCGGCGGCTCCGAGAAGGGGTTGGCCTGGTACCGG
Organism: Fibrella sp.; assembly: GCA_043763995.1. Taxonomy (GTDB): domain Bacteria; phylum Bacteroidota; class Bacteroidia; order Cytophagales; family Spirosomataceae; genus Fibrella. The sequence goes on along the minus strand of JAYUKZ010000357.1, from coordinate 4,053 downwards.
GCGGGCTACAAAACCACCAAACCCAACACCTGGAAAGATTTTATTTCGAGCGGCGATTATCTGGTCAAAAACGGCTACACCGGCGCGGGCAAACTCATCGGCATGGGTACCAGCGCGGGGGGTATTCTCATTGGCCGGGCCATTACCGAGCGGCCCGATCTGTTTGCCGCCGCCATCAGCAACGTGAGTTGCTCGAACGCCCTGCGCATGGAAAACTCGCCCAACGGCCCCATCAACGCCGCCGAGTTTGGCACCGTTAAAGACTCTACCGAGTGCATGGCCCTGTACGAAATGGACGCGTTTCAGCACGTACAACCGGGCACTAAATACCCCGCCGTGCTGTGCGTGGGCGGCATGAACGACCCCCGCGTGATTGCCTGGCAACCCGGCAAACTGGCCGCCGCCCTGCAAGCCGCCAGCACCAGTGGCCGCCCCGTGCTGATGCAGGTCAACTACGACAATGGTCATTTCACCGAAGACAAAACCGTGACCTTCCGCAACTTTGCCAACATGTATGCGTTTGGCCTCTGGCAGGCGGGCCACCCCGATTTTCAGCCGGGGGCGCAGCAGCCTACCGCGCAACTGCCGGGGGCAAAATAGGGCTTGGTTACCGAACGACCTGACTCAGCCGGGTCCAGATTTCGGTTTGGTACGCGATGGGCACAAAACTTCCGTCAGGTACGTCGCCCATGCGAATGACAACCAACCCTTTGGTGGGCACAATATTGAGTAGCTGCCCATTTTTGCCCATCGCCGCCACCATGTCGGCGGGGGCAGAAGGGGTCAGCATCGCCGGGAACACCATTTGCGACTGCGGCACCATAGCCGAGGCTTTGCCGTTCAGCCACCACAAATACCCGTAGGAGAGGTTCAGGTTTTGCGACGTGCTGAGGCTGGCCGTGAGGTAGGCCTGGTCGGCCAGAATAGCCTGCCCGTTCCAGTTGGCCCGGTTCAGCATCAGTAGGCCAAAACGGGCCATGCTGCGGGGGGTTGAGAAATAAACGATGTCATTGTCGATTTGCTGCCAGCGGCCATCCATGCCTATTTTCGATTTGAGCACCGCGTCGAAATAGGTCTCAAACGGTTGCCCCACGGCCTTGCTCACCACGGCGTTGAGCAGCGTGTAGGGCGCGTTGTGGTAAGCCCAGCGCGTGCCGGCATCGGCTTTGTAGCGCAGGGCCGCCGGGCGGGTGTCGGCGGGGTTGGCCCCGGCATCGTCCAGGCCGGTGGTCATGGTCAGTTGGTGGCGGATGGTGATGGCCTGCTCTTTGGCCGCTGGCAACGTTGTCCAGCCCGCGCCCAGGTACGTGGCGGTGGGCTGGCTCAGGGTCAGGTGTTTGTCTTCCTGCGCCTTTCCCACCACAAAGCCCGTGAGCGTTTTTCCCGCCGAAGCCCAATACCACAGGCTGTTACGGTCGAAAGCGGCGGTATTGGCTATGTTTTGGCCGAAATACGTTTCCAGCACAATACGCCCGTCTTTGAGCACCAAAAACGCCCGTGTGTTGGTCTGGCGCAGGTAGTCGTATAGCGGCGCAAGATTGCCCGTGGCCCAACCCAGCGATTCGGGCGTGGTGGTGGCCCAGTCAGTGCCACCAATCGGTGGGAAATAGGCCGCGCTACTCGCAGGGTCGGGGGTGGGAGTAGCATTTTTTTTACAGGCTCCCAGCCCGCTCAAAAGGCAAACAAGCAAATAAATCGTCCTCATCTCCAAGCGTGGTTAACGGGTCACGCCTGCGAACGTACCTGATCTTTTCGACAGGGCCAAACGTAACCGGTTCAGCAACCAACGTACCTGGCCCACCGGCAACCAAATTGGGGGCGGAAGGGTTAAAAATCTACCGTAGTTGTATTTTTGCACACCGATTTCACCCCCCTGCTATGCCCCGTATTTATTTCGACAATGCCGCCACCACCCGCCTCGACCCCGCCGTGCTGGAAGTCATGCTCCCGCTCATGCAGGACAACTACGGCAACCCCTCGTCTATCCACGGGCACGGGCGGGTGGTGCGCTCAGCCATCGAAAAAGCCCGCAAAACGGTAGCCTCGCTGCTGAATGCGGCTCCCGCCGAAGTGTTTTTCACCTCCGGCGGCACCGAAGCCGACAACACCGCCATTTGCGGCAGCATCGAAACCTACGGCCTGACCCACGCCATCACCTCGCCACTGGAGCACCACGCCGTGTTGCATACCCTGCAACACCTGGCCAAAGCCGGGCGCATCACCCTCAGTTTGGTGGATGTTGACGGGCAGGGGCAGCTTGATTATGACCACCTGGGTACGTTGTTGCGGGCCAACCCCAACGCGCTGGTATCGCTCATGGAAGGCAACAACGAAATTGGCAACCTACTGGATATGAACCGGGTAGGTGAGCTTTGCCACCAGCACAACGCCGTTTGGCACTCAGACACGGTGCAGACCCTGGGCCACTACGCCCACGACGTACAGACGCTGAAAACGGACTTTCTGGTGGGAGCCGCCCACAAATTCCACGGCCCCAAAGGCGTGGGTTTTCTGTATGCCCGCCCCTCCGGGCGCGGCACCATCCACCCGTTTGTGCATGGCGGGGCGCAGGAGCGCAACCGGCGCGGCGGCACCGAAAACGTGTACGGCATTGTGGGCCTGGCCAAAGCCCTGGAAATTGCCTACGCCGACATGGCCGCGCACCGCACCCACATCGAGGGCCTCAAAAACCGGATGCTGGCGCAACTGCAAGCCCGGTTTGCCGGGCACGAGGCTGGCCCTATCCGGTTCAACGGCCTTTCGGCCAGCCCCACCGAAAGTTTGTACACCGTGCTGAGTGTCAGCCTGCCCGCCACCGACATGACCGATATGCTACTCTTCAACCTCGACATTGCGGGCATCTCGGTGTCGGGCGGGTCGGCGTGTTCGAGCGGGTCGGAAGTAGGGTCGCACGTGTTGGCGGCCCTGCCCGGCCTGGACCCCGGCAGGGGCAACGTCCGGTTTTCGTTCGGCAAATACAACACCGCCGACGAGGTAGACCTGGCCGTGGCCAAAGTGGTTGAGTTGTACGATTCGAAGGCTGTAGCGGCGTAACAACGTACCTGGCCTAGCCGAGATGCGGCGTAGCCCCCCGCCCTGAAGGGTGCCTTGCTTGCGCGAAAGCCTACTCCAGCGCAAGCAAGGCACCCTTTAGGGCGGGGGGCTACGCCGAAATAATTTCAACCCGCTTTCACTACCGATTCTTCCGCGCCAACGCCATGCCAGCGGTGGGCCACCGTAAGGGTGTAGTCGACAAAAGCGCGAACAGTGCGGTCATACACTTCGTGGCCAATAAACCGCCCGTCGGCATCCAGGTTTTTATCCGTCTCGTGCGATTCGTACATTTTGGGCGAGATCACGGAGTAATTGTTCGTGAACGAGATTACCTTGTTCAGCACCGTGGTCATGTCGAGCGCGGGTTGCCGCCCGCCGCGCCCGTTGGATGTACCGGCCATAGCAAACACTTTGTTGTCGAACAAAACCTTGAACCCCGGCCCGCCCAGCGTGTGGAAGGCGTTGATAATCTGCGGAGTAGCTGTCCAGTTGTATTCGGGCGAAGCGAAAAACACCAGGTCAGCTTCGCCCCAAGCGGTAGTAAATGCCTCCTGAAAGGGCGTGAGCGTGTCGGGTTTCACCGAGCCGGTGCCCACCCAGGGCAAGTCGTAATGGGCAAAGTCGATGAGTGTTACGTCATGCTCATCTGTTTCGAGCAAAATGTGTTGCAAAAATTTTCCAAACCGGAGGGTGTTGCTGTTGGCGCGGGGCGAAGTGGCGATGATGGCAATTTTCATGAATATTGAACAGATAGGGTACCTAAATTTAACTCTGTTGCCACCCGGATAGTTTATCTCTAAACAAACCGCCCATGACCACCCCCCGAATTTGCGTGATAACCGGAGCCAACGCCGGTATTGGAAAAATTGCCGCCGAAACCCTGGCCCAAAAAGGGTTCACCGTCGTGATGCTGTGCCGAAATCTGGCCAAAGCCACGCCCGTGCAAACGGCCATCCGGGCAACAAACCCCGGCGTAGTCATTGACCTGATTCCCTGCGA
>JAYUKZ010000356.1:0-29798 GCA_043763995.1 Fibrella sp. | reverse complement strand
ACGTTCGTTAAAAAGCCAATTCTCTGCTGAGCCGCTCTACCTTGATTTGGAGTCAATGGAGGATTTGAACCGGCTGAACGATCCAGAGTTGTACTTAGCTGAGCGTCAGGATAAACTAATTATCCTCGACGAAATTCAACGGATGCCCGCGTTATTCCCTTTGTTGCGTTCGTTGGTTGACCGGCACCGGGTGGCGGGGCGGTTTATTTTGTTGGGTTCAGCGTCGCCACAACTGCTACAACAAAGTTCTGAATCATTGGCCGGCCGGATTGCTTATTTAGAACTGCAACCCCTGATGTGGCAGGAAGTCAGCGAACAGATTCTGTACCAACAGCACTGGCTGCGGGGCGGCTACCCCGACATGCTATTGGCCAAAACCGACCGGCAGGCTAACCGCCGGATGAACGACTTCATCCAGACCTATGTGGAGCGTGACTTGCCAACGTTGGGGTTGGGCGCGTCGCCACTACGGATTCGCACCCTCTTATCGATGTTAGTGGGTGTTCATGCCAACCAGCTTAATTTATCCGAATTGGCCCGGTCCATGGGGCTAAGTGTAGTTACCATTCAGACGTACCTGGATTTTCTGGAAAACGCGTTTTTGATTCGCCGATTGGCCCCGTATTTTGTCAACAGCGCGAAACGGTTGGTTAAGTCGCCCAAACTGTATCTGCGCGACAGTGGCATGTTTCATACCCTTGCGGCCATTCAGTCGCTTGAGGCACTGACGGGAAGTTTGTACCTGGGTAGTTCTTGGGAAGGCTACGTGGTGCAACAGATCATTGCGGGTTTAGCCTATGATGCGCAACCATACTACTACCGCACCGCCGACGGGTCTGAACTCGATCTGGTGCTGGTTCGGGGAAACAGGCCCGTTGTTGGGTTAGAAATAAAGTACACCAACGCGCCAACCCTGAGCCGGGGCAACTACATTGCCAGCCGCGATCTCGGCGAAATTCCCCTGCTGGTTATTACCCCCTCCGCCGCCGATTTTCGAGTCAATGAACACGTGCAGGTTTGTAGCTTGGCCTCTGTGTGGCAGTATCTGGGTACGTTGGGAGTGTTAGCGTAAGATCACTTCCGTTGGCCCACCACAAAATCACGAGCGACGAAGCTCTATCGTCAGCGCGAACCAACCAATATCTGTAGTTCGTTGTTAAACTGAATTGAAGAGCGTAAATAAGTCGTTAAAAGTAACAAATATGGCAACGCTAGTAGTGAACAAGAAGGGGCTACTCAGGCAGTTAGTGGCTAGAAAACAGCAGATTGAAGCCCATATTAGAAAACCCCATGAAATCCCAAAGCCTGAAGGCATCGAGTTCGTTAAGCCCTTCAGCGTATCTGCTCCGGGAAAATGAACAAGGTTACGGCTTTACCACTGATTACGGTGTAGACTACCTGATTGCCTTAACCAGTGATCGGGAGTTGCTACCCGATGAACCATTTGCGCTCGACCTTTTCAGTTTTTCTGTTGTGAGTCTGACTGAAGGCCCACCCGTTGGAGACCCGCGTGTGGAAATAACTGTCATTGAGATACTGAACCGCCTGTATGCCGTCAACCCACAGCTTATCGTCAGCTACGTATGCAGTTTGGAAGATGGTCAGGAGCGGTCTCGCCGAATATTGTTTGGCCGATGGTTTCGTCAACATGGGGCGGGCTATGTACGCCCAGAATTTACGGATGTTGACAGCCGCATTTACGCGGCTGTCATCTACAACGCTGAACACCCACGGCGAGCGGCTATTGACGTGGCCTTTAACCGGGAGTACCGAAACAAATAGTACCAGGTACGTCATTAATTAGTCACCCCTACACGCCCGCCCCTTCCTTGAGCCGTTCGGCGTTTTCGGCAATGCGCAACTGCTCAATAAACTGGCCGATGTCGCCTTCCATAACGGCCGATAAGTTGTAGACCGTCAGGCCGATGCGATGATCCGTAACCCGGCTTTGGGGGTAGTTGTAGGTACGTATCTTGTCCGACCGGTCGCCGCTGCCGACCATCGTTTTGCGCTGGCTGGCAATGGCATCGTTGTGCGCCTTGAGCTTAATCTCATACAGCCGCGAGCGCAACACGGTCAGGGCTTTGTCGAAGTTTTTAAGTTGTGAGCGTTCATCCTGGCACTGCACTACCAAACCCGTGGGGATGTGCGTGAGCCGCACCGCCGAATACGTGGTGTTGACCGACTGCCCCCCCGCACCCGACGAACAGAACGTGTCTTTCCGAATGTCGTTCATGTTGATGTCTACGTCAACTTCCTCAGCCTCAGGCAGTACGGCCACGCTTGCCGCCGAGGTGTGAATGCGCCCCTGCGTTTCGGTGGCGGGCACCCGCTGCACCCGGTGTACGCCCGACTCGAACTTCATCTTGCCGTACACGTCTTCGCCTTCAATTTCCATGATGACTTCTTTGTAGCCACCCGACGAGCCTTCGGTGAAATCGACGAGGCTCATTTTCCAGCCCATTTTCTCGCAGAAACGTTGGTACATTCGGAAAATATCGCCCGCAAAAATGGCCGCCTCGTCGCCGCCGGTGCCGCCGCGCACTTCCAGAATAATATTCCGGCTGTCGTTGGGGTCTTTCGGAATCAGCATCTCTTTGAGCAACTCCTCCAGTTGGTCGCGGCGGGGCACTAGCTCGTCGAGTTCGGCTTTGGCCATGTCGCGAAATTCCTCGTCTTTTTCGGTGGCAATTACCTCGCGGGCATTCTCAATCTCGGCCAGTGTTTGCTGGTAAGTCCGGTACTGCTGCACAATTTTGTCAAGTTCTTTATATTCCTTGCTCAGCTTCATGAAGCGTTTGGGATCTGCCGATACTTCCGGCTGCACAATCTGCTGGGCCACTTCCTCAAAGCGTTCACGAATGGAGTCTAGTTGTTCAAACATGGGGCAAAGGTACGAAAAACGGCACTGGGCTAGCAGAAGGGCACAGGTACGTTAGATTAGCTATGTTTGACCGTCATGCCTGAGTTATCGGAGTATGCCGTAGCGTAGGTCAGCCTACGCAAACAGATCGGCTACGGTGAAGGCAAAATCGGGCACTACGGGGGCGGCGGAAATAACATCGGTACCTTTATACGCTTGAGACGTATCGGGAGAAGTATGGACGTAGATTTTCTGGCGGTTAGGCACCACGTACCAGACCAACTGTGCCCCCGCATCGAAGTAGTCCTGAATTTTTTCCAGCACATCTTCATACGATTCTGAATCGGACAGGATTTCGATGGCAAAGCGTGTTTTTTGCCACTCGCCCGTCCGGGTTGCTTCAATCTGAGCAGCCGTATAATAGGCCAAATCCGGGCGGCGTTTCCGTGACCCGTCCACGTAGGAGTCCATTTCTGGCGTTAACTCGTCACCCTGCGCATAAGCTGATGTTTGTGCGAAAAGCCTGGTCAGGAATTTCAATATGAGATATTCAGCTTGTTTCATATCGGTTTTTTCAATGATCCGGCCCCGGCTAAATTCGTAGCTACCATGGCGACCGTGCAGACGCTCCCATTCCTCGAATTCGGCTACGGTTGTCAGGTTGGTGGGGAGGGCTGGATTGGCTGGTAGTTCGGCGACCATCATAACGGTATGTGCTTGTTGCTTACCCAAATATAGCATTTTCTGAGCCGAAATCGGCTTTACATTCATTGGTTGCGGTTCTCTTCGGCAGAACGGTACGCCGCCAAACCCCTAAATCTTTTCGTAGTTTTAGGGGTTAAAATAGTACACAGCGACACCACAAAATGATTGATTATATAGCCGGGCTGAACGACCCGCAACGCGAAGCAGTGACCCACGGCGACGGCCCCCTGATGATTATTGCCGGGGCGGGGTCGGGCAAAACCCGCGTGCTCACCTACCGCATTGCCCACCTCATTGCCAACCGCGTTGACCCGTTCCGTATTCTGGCCCTGACCTTCACCAACAAGGCGGCGGGCGAGATGCGCCACCGGATCGAGAAGGTGATTGGCAACGAAGCCCGCAACATCTGGATGGGTACGTTCCACTCGGTGTTTGCCAAGATTTTGCGCATCGAAGGCCACGCCCTGGGCTACACCAGTAATTTTTCCATCTACGACACCGACGACTCGAAATCACTGCTCCGAAGCATTATTCGGGAAATGGGTCTGGACGACAAACAGTACCGGGCCAACGCCGTGTTCAACCGGATTTCGAGCGCGAAAAACCGACTGGTGGGGGCCGACGAGTATTTGCTGAACCCCATCATCCAGGCCGACGATGCCTCGGCGAAGATGCCCGAAGTGGGGCGGCTTTTCAAGCAGTACAGCGTCCGGTGCTTTCAGGCCAACGCCATGGATTTTGACGATCTGTTGTTTAACACGAACATTCTTTTCCGCGATCATCTGGCCGTTTTGCACAAATACCAGCACAAGTTTCAGCACGTTCTGGTGGATGAGTTTCAGGATACCAACGTGTCGCAGTACTTGATTACCAGAAAGTTAGCAGCGGTACACCAAAATATTTGCGTGGTGGGCGACGATGCCCAGAGCATCTATGCTTTCCGGGGGGCCAACATCGAGAACATCCTGAATTTCCAGAAGGACTACGGCAAAGACGCGGTGAAAATTGTGAAGCTGGAGCAGAATTACCGCAGCACCAACACCATTGTGCAGGCGGCCAACTCGGTCATTGCCCGCAACCGCAACCAGCTCGAAAAGCGCGTTTTCACCGACAACGAAACCGGCCCGCTGATTGAGGTCATAAAAGCCTCGTCCGACAATGAAGAGGGGCGGATGGTGGCCACGACCATTTTTGAGGCCAAGATGCAGGACAATTTACGGAACAATGATTTCGTGATTCTTTACCGCACCAACGCCCAGTCGCGGGCGTTTGAAGAAGCGCTTCGGAAGCTAAGTATCAAATACCGCATCATTGGGGGCCTGTCGTTCTACCAGCGGCGCGAAATCAAAGACCTGGTGGCCTACCTGCGGTTCACGGTCAACCAGTCCGACGAGGAGGCGTTTAAACGGATCATAAACCTGCCCAAACGCGGCATTGGCGACACCACGCTGGCCAAAATGGCGGTGTTAGCGGCAGAAAAGAACGTACCTGTGTGGCAGATCGTGAAAGATATTTCGCTCTACATCACGGGCCGGGCGGCGGTAGCTATTGAAGGGTTCGCCGAACTGATTCAGAGTTTCATGCTGCTGATCGATAAGAAAGATGCCTACGACGTGGCGGCGCACGTGGCCAAATCGTCGGGTATTCTGAAGGAGTTGTACGAAGACAAAACCGTAGAGGGCCTTACCCGCTACGAAAACGTGCAGGAATTGCTCAACGCCATTAAGGAGTTTGTAGACAACCCCGAAAACGAAGACAAGAGCCTCAGTTCGTTCCTGCAAACGGTGTCGCTGATGACCACTGCTGACGAAAAAGAAGACGACGGCGACAACGACAAGGTCACGCTAATGACCATTCACGGAGCGAAAGGGCTGGAGTTCAAGAACGTACACATTGTGGGGCTGGAGGAAGACCTGTTCCCCAGCCAGATGATGCTGGAAAGCCGCGCCGATCTGGAGGAGGAACGGCGGCTATTCTATGTGGCCATTACCCGCGCCGAGAAGAAACTGACGTTCTCTTTTGCCGAATCGCGGTACCACTACGGGCGGCTGAAAATCTGCGAGCCGAGCCGTTTCTTGCTCGAAGTAGACCAGTCATTCCTGACCATGAGCAAGACCGTGATGCCGCCCAAACCGCGTTTCAAAGGCGACGATACCTACGCCAGCCGGAGCAAAGACGACATGCCCTCGGCGGGGTCGATGAATTTTGTGCGGTCATTGGCGCAAAAAACCGCTCAACGCCAAGTGCCCCAGCCCACCGTAACCCACACCCCCTCCGCCGATTTCAAACCGAGCAACACCACCGGGCTGACCGAAGGAATGGAGGTAGAACACGCCAAGTTTGGCTTTGGCGTGGTGAAATCTGTGGACGAGAACGGCACCGAGCGCAAAGCCGTGATCCAGTTTCGGGTGGCTGGTGAGAAAACGCTGCTGCTCAGCTTTGCCAAACTCAGAATTGTGTAGGTACGTTGTTTGGTGGAAAACGGCGGGGCGGCAACATGTAGTAATTTCGTAACTTGGTCTGATACCACCCAAGATTGCCCCATCTCTCTACCAAACAACCTGGTCGGCCTGGCCAATTCGGCACCTGACCCCAACGACCAATATCTATTCGACCGGCTTGCGGCCCAGTATGGTCTACCTTTCCGAATCACGCGGGAGCCTATGCGTAGCCCGGAAATTCCCGCCGGGTTGGAACCTACCATCGACCTCTTGCAATACGAGGTGCGGGAGCAACCTACGCGCCAACTCGCCGAAAAACTGCAACACCTGATTCGGCAGTATCCCGACGTGCCGGTACTGAAAAACTTCCTGATGCTGGTCTACAAAGGCACCGGGCAGCAAAGTCGAGTGATGCCCATCATTGACCAGACCATTGCCCAACACCCGACCTACGTACCGGCTTTGGCCAGTAAAGTGCTTATCCGGCTCATTCCCACACTGTTCGAGGACGTAGAAACCCTGGCCCGTGCCGTGGCCGACGTGGAGCAGTTGTTTGGCGGGCCGGTGCCCCACCTTAATGAGTTTCACCCCAATGAATCGCTGTTCCATGCGTCGGTGGTGGGGCAGTATTATTCTGCACGGTTCTACTACCAACTGGCAACAGGTGAAACCGACCAGGCCGAACAAACGCTACTGTTTCTGCGCGACCTGAACTACCACGACAAAGCCTACATAAAGAAGGCTAAAAGGGCATTTGGGATGGTCCAGATGCGAAGTAATCTGGCGCGGTTTACGGAGGGTCGGGAAACGACCGTGTCTATCCAGGGGCGTTTCCGGGCCGAAGACCAGCAAACCCGACAGGCACCGGCCTTTAACCACCCCGAAACAAAGTGGTTTTATCAGCACGGGCTGGCCAAAACCGATAACCCCCTGCCCGCAGATAAACAGGTTGCTCTGCTGGCCCTCCCCCGCGAGACGTTCACGGCTGACCTCTCGGCGGTACTCCTCGACACGATGTATCGCTACAAGTATTTCAGTGAACAGAACTGGAACCCCCGGCAGCAAAATTTTCCGATACATGCCCTGTTTTTCATGACCGAGCTTCGAGCCACCGAATGCCTGGACGCGGTGCTGGAAACACTCCGGCAGGATGAAGGTTTCCGCGAACACTGGTGGGGCGATTACCTCGAAGATGCCTATATACCCTACTTGCGCAAGATGTGGCCCCAACACGCCCAGACACTGAAAGCATTTATACTGGAGCCTGACCTGAATACCTACCATAAATCAGTCCTATCCGAATCACTTCGGCAAGAAGCAGCGGTCAATCCTGAGGTGGCCACGCTGGCACCTGCCTGGTATGCCGAGGTATTGCAATGTATGGTTGACCACGCCACCGACGACGCTTATCTGGACCACGCCGCGCTGGGCTTTGTCATTACCGACATCACCATGCTACAGCTAACCGACCTGCTGCCCCTGATCCGAACGGCCTTTAGGCGGGGCATTGTAGACGTGATGATACAGGGTGACTTGGAAGCCGTTGAGCGGTTGATGGAGCAACCCGACCGCCCGGACCGCCCCCGACCCAATCGGTCGTTGGAAGACCAATATGCGTATTACCATGACCCGGCAGCGTTTCGGGAGGCGAATCCTCGGCCGCTGCATGAGACGGTTCCCAACCCCATTGTGGGTGAAATTCTGAAAAAAGAAGCCGAATGGGAAGCGTATTTTGGCGGTGAAACCGACCACGATGATGATGATAATGACGACGACGATGACTATATCGAGCACCGGCCCGACTACGCGCCCGCCCTGCCAGTACGAAAACAACCTGAACCGGGCCGCAATGATAAGGTGTCGGTGCGTTATAAAGACGGAAAAGTGATGGGCGATGTGAAATACAAAAAAGTGGAAGCCGATGTAAAAGCGGGTGAGTGCATCCTGCTCTGCCGTACCTGCCGTACCTTTGCCCTCACGATGGGTCGACTGGTTGCAATTGATTACGGAAATAAACGCACCGGCCTGGCCGTGACAGACCCTTTGCAGATCATTGCCACGGCCCTGGAAACGGTACCCACCCACCTGCTGCTAGATCGGTTGAAAGCCTACGCCGCCGCCGAACCCGTGGAAGCGTTTGTGGTGGGCTGGCCCACCAACACCGACGGCACCGACACCCACACCACCCCGCAGGTACGTGCGTTACTGAAAAAACTGAAGCTGATATTCCCCGAACAGACTGTTTATCAGCACGATGAACGGTTTACGTCCAAAATGGCCATGCAGGCGATGATTGCGGGCGGAACCAGCAAAAAAGACCGGCGGGTGAAGGGAAACATCGACATGGTGAGTGCCACCATCATCCTCCAATCATTCATGGAAAGCAAAAAATAAGGTTCGGCCTGTACCGAACTCCACATAAAGAAATGATTCTCCCCATTGTAGCCTACGGCGATCCGGTATTGCGGAAAAAAGCCAAAGACATTGAACCCGGTACGCTCGACGTGAAAAAACTGGTCGATGATATGTTCGAGACCATGTACGCTGCCTCTGGCGTGGGGCTGGCCGCGCCGCAAATTGGCCAAAGTGTGCGGCTATTCGTGGTCGATGGCCAACCGTTTAACGAGGGCGAGGCCGACGAAGACGTTGACCCCACGCTGGTGGGTTTCAAGAAAGTGTTTATCAACGCCGAAATTGTAGAAGAAGACGGCGACGAATGGGCCTTCGAGGAGGGGTGCCTGAGTATTCCCGGTATTCGCAACGACGTATTTCGCCCCGAAATCATCGTCATTCGCTATTTTGATGTTGATTGGAATGAGCACGAAGAAGAATATGAAGGCACTGCCGCCCGCATTATCCAGCACGAATACGACCACATCGAGGGCAAACTCTTCACCGATTATATGTCGCCACTCAAACGCCAACTCCTTAAAAAACGCCTCGCCGACATCACACGCGGCAACGTGGACGTGGAATACAGAATGCGGTTTCCGAAATAGATGTCATGCACATCACCCTCCTCCAAACCGCGCTGCACTGGCAAAACCCCGTGGCCAACCGGGCCATGCTGGAGGAGACGCTTTTCACCCTGCCCGAACCCACAGACCTGATTGTGTTGCCCGAAATGTTTACCACGGGCTTCACCATGAACGCCGCCGCCCTGGCCGAACCCATGAACCTGACCACCTTTAAATGGCTCAAGCAAATGGCCCGGCAAACCAACGCCGCCATCACGGGGAGTTACGTGGTGCAGGAAAATGGCCAGTTCTACAACCGCCTGATCTGGATGGAACCCGACGGGCAGTTTGCCCACTACGATAAGCGGCATCTGTTCAGAATGGCAGACGAAGAGAAGACATACACCGCAGGTACGTTGCGGCTGATACGTACCTGGCGCGGCTGGCGCATTTGCCCACTCATCTGCTACGATCTGCGGTTCCCGGTCTGGAGCCGCAACCGCCAAATTGCGCCCCATCAGCTCGACTATGACCTGTTGCTCTACGTGGCCAATTGGCCCGCCCCCCGCCAACTTGCCTGGGACACGCTTTTGCAAGCCCGCGCCATCGAAAACCTGAGCTACGTGGCGGGTGTAAACCGCGTTGGCCAAGACGGCAACCAGCATACGTACCTGGGCGGCTCGGCCCTGCTCGACTTCAAAGGCGAAATCATTTCCCGCCAATATGACACCGAGCTAGTTATTCAGAATGCGCTGTCTATGAGTAACTTGCAAGATTTTCGGACGAACTTTCCGGCCTATCTGGACGCGGACTTCCAATGAGTGAATTAGTGAATGAGCAAATGAGTGAATGTTTGGAACCGCTGCGCGGAGCGTTCATAAAAATGTTCGCGTAGCGACTACCAAACATTCACTCATCCGCTCATTCACTAATTCACTCATTGTACCACTACCCCCGGCGCAATTTTCCTCACCAGGCCCTGTAATACTTTGCCGGGGCCGCATTCGGAGAAGACCGTGGCCCCGTCGGCAACCATCGCTTCTACCGACTGCGTCCAGCGGACGGGGGCGGTGAGTTGGGCAATGAGGTTGGTTTTTATGGTGGGTACGTCGGTGCTGGGTTGGGCGTTTACGTTCTGGTAGATGGGGCAACGCGGGGCCTGGAAACGTGTATTTTCGATGGCCTGAGCCAGACTGGCGCGGGCGGGTTCCATCAGGGGCGAGTGGAAAGCTCCGCCCACAGGCAACGGCAGGGCGCGTTTGGCACCGGCTTCCTTCAGGCGTTCACAAGCCACGCGGATGCCCTCGTGGCTACCCGAAATGACGATCTGACCGGGGCAATTGTAGTTGGCGGGCACTACTATTTCGCCGGTTTCGGTGGCAACTTCGGCACAAATCTGTTCGATAACGGCATCGGCCAAGCCCAAAATCGCGGCCATTGTGGAGGGGCTCTGCTCGCAGGCGCGTTGCATGGCCTCGGCGCGTTGGGCCACTAGCCGGAGACCATCCTCAAACGAGAGCGTACCCGCCGCCACCAGGGCCGAAAACTCACCCAACGAGTGCCCCGCCACCATGTCGGGAACCATGTCAGGCGCGGTAAGGGCCAGCGCGACCGAGTGCAGGAAGATGGCGGGCTGGGTTACGTTGGTCTGTTTCAACTGCTCGTCGGTGCCCGAAAACATGATTTCGGTCAGCGAAAAGCCCAGAATCTGGTCGGCGCGGTCCATCAGGGCTTTGGCCGTTTCAGACGATTGGTACAGCGTGTGGCCCATGCCCACAAATTGGGAACCCTGACCGGGGAAGAGTATAGCAGTCATGTTTAGTTCGTAAAGGATACTGAGTTAAGTAAAACTGCGGGATTTGTTGCACCGGTACAGATTGCGGGCAAATTCGTTTGCCAACGCAAACATACTCCTGCCGGGATTAATGCGTACCGTAGCGGTTGAAGAAATGGCGGGGTGTGTTTTCTGGTCAGGCGTGGCTAAATTACAGGGGCTACGCCGAATACAACACCTTTCTTTGCCTACCCATGCGTCCTTTTTTCGTTTTCTTGCCCGCGCTTTTGCTGGCCGTGGCCTGTGCCCAACCCGCGCCCGTGGTTACGCCCACGCCAGTGCCCGCCCCCGCGCCGCCAACCGGCCCCACAAGCTGGCTCGTGGGCGATGCCGCCGACGTGACCAGACCCACCACGGCGGGCCTCTTGCTCATGGGCGGCGGCACCGACGTAGACCCGGCCATGCGGTGGTTGCTCCGGCAATCGGGTGGGGGCGATGTGGTGGTGTTGCGGGCCAGCGGCACCGACGGCTACAACACGTACCTGTTCAGCGAACTGGGAGAGACCGTCAACTCGGTAGAAACAATGTTGCTCAACTCCGCCCGGTGGGTCAATGACGAAGCCGTGGTTGGTCGAATCCGCAACGCCGAGGCCCTGTTCATTGCCGGTGGCGACCAGGCCGATTATGTTCGGTATTGGAAAGACACCAAGATAGAGGAGGCCATCAACTACCTCATCAACACCAAAAAAGTGCCCGTAGGCGGCACCAGCGCGGGTTGTGCTATTCTGGGGCAGGTCTATTACCCGGCCCTGAACCAGAGCCTCACTGCTGCCGAAGGGCTGGCCAACCCCTACCACCCCAACCTGATGCTGGGCCGCGAGGACTTTCTTGTGGCCCCATTTCTGACCAATACCATCACCGATACGCATTTTTCCGAACGAAACCGCCAGGGCCGATTGCTGGCGTTTCTGGCCCGGATGCGCCAGGACTGGAGCCTGACCCCGGCGCGGGGCATCGGCATTGGCGAACGCACGGCGGTCTGCATTGGCCCAATGGGCAGGGCGCAGGTGTTTGGGTCGGGCACGGCCTGGTTTGCCACTGCCAACACCGCCGCCCTGCCCGAACAGTGTGTGGCCGGCAAACCCCTCAACTGGGTAGCCAACAAACAGGCGGTGCGGGTGCTGGAAATTGGCGGCACCGCTACCGGCACAGGTACGTTCGAGATGGGTACCTGGACCATGCCCGCTGGTACGTTGCCTACCTACTGGTACGCCATCGAAGGCACCTGGCAACAAAACTGACCTCATTCGTTGCCGGTTTTTCTAGCGAAAACGCACGGCCCCGGCCCCGCTGAACCGAAGCGTTCCACGCAAGATAAGCGTTTGGCTGTCAGACGGTTGATTGACGATTGCGGTGTGGTTGGGCTGTACCACGGCCTGGCTGGTGGCGGTGGGTAAACAGGCGCAGAGCCAGGTGGTGGCATCCTGCCAGGCCCCCGTTTGCCCCGAAATCAGCGCGTTGGAACCCACCCGGTAAACCGTTCCCTCCGAAAAAGACAGCACATACACTTCCCCCGCCGTGTCTTCGCCAAACGAAATTAAATTGGGTACGGTGGGCGGCTGGGTGGCGTTCTGGTACGTTGCCGGGCCGGTTTGTCGCAACGTCCACATCGTCCCCTGCGACCAGTCTCCGTAGACGTACCAGCCCCGCAAATCGGGGAAGGCGGTGCCCCGGTAGACGTACCCACCCGTAATGGAAGCCTGTTTTTGGCCGTTGTTGTTATACCCGGCGTAGCTCAGCAGCGGCATGGCGTAGCTGGCGGCGGGCGCACAGCCGTCGGGTTTGGCGGGGTATGCCCCCTCGTAGCAGGGCCAGCCGTAGTTTTGGGGCGCGGGGCTACCGGCAGGGGTCACGGTCAGTTCTTCCCACTCGTCCTGCCCCACGTCGGCTAGCCACAGATCGCCCGTGAGGCGGTCGAAACTCCACCGCCAGGGGTTGCGTAGCCCCAGCCCGTAGAGTTCGTCCGGGATTCCGTCGGTGGGGCTGGCGTAGGGGTTCGTGGGCGGAATGCCGTAGGGGGTGGCTGCGTCTATGTCAATCCGCAAAATTTTTCCGAACGGGCTTTGTGGGTTTTGGGCCATGTTGCCGGGGTCGCGAAGGCCCCCGCGTGCGCCACTGTCCGAGTCGCCGGTGGTGATGTAGAGGTAGCCGTCCGGCCCAAACGCCATATGGCCCGACCGGTGCCCGAAACCGGGGTAGGGTATGGCCATAATCAGCAGCGCAGTGGCGGGGTCGGCCAGCAGGGGCGTGGTGGTGTTGCAGGTGTAGCGCACCACCACGGCGGCCTTGTCGGTCTTCCGAAAATACTGCACGTACAGGAACCGGTTTTGGGCAAAGGTGGGGTGGACACAAATGCCGAAGATGCCGTTGTAGTTCAGGTCATTAACCAGCGAGCCAATATCCAACACGGGCGTGGCCTGGGTTTGCCCCCCGTTTATGAACCGAATTTGCCCGTTGGTCTGCCCCACCAGCAGTTGCCCCGGCCCGGTGGCAGCCACGGTGGTGGGGTGAAACAGCCCCGTAGCCCAGGTCGTAAGCCGCAGGGTAGGCGTTTGGGCGGCGGCGGTCAGGCAGGAAAACACCAACAACCCCGAAAAAATAGAACGATTCATGGTGGGAATATGGGTACGCTCAAACCCGTCCCAGGTACGTACCTGACGGGGCAAATCGGGCCAAAAAAAAAGCGCGTGTTCCGTTGCTGAAACACGCGCTAAATATAGATGAAAAACAGGCTAGTACCGGTACAGTTCCGATTTGAACGGACCCGACACCTGCACGCCGATGTAGTCGGCCTGGTCTTGCTCCAGCGGCTCCAGTTTGGCACCTACGTGGGCCAAATGCATGGCGGCTACTTTCTCGTCCAGCACTTTGGGCAGCACGTACACTTTGTTTTCGTACTTGTCGGTGTTTTCCCACAGTTCAAGTTGCGCCAGGGTCTGGTTGGCAAACGAGCACGACATCACAAACGAGGGATGGCCCATGGCGCAACCCAGATTCACCAAACGGCCCTCGGCCAGCACAATAATTTCCTTCCCGTCAATCTCGTACATATCCACCTGCGGCTTAATCTGGCTCTTGCTGTGGCCGTAGGTTTCGTTCAGCCAGGCCATATCGATTTCGTTGTCGAAATGGCCAATGTTGCACACCACCGATTTATCGCGCATGGCCCGGAAGTGCTTGGGCTTAATGATTCCGATGTTGCCTGTGGCGGTCACAAAAATATTGGCGCGGGTCACGGCCTCGTCCATCGGCAACACTTCATAACCGTCCATGGCGGCTTGCAGGGCACAAATGGGGTCAATTTCGGTAATCAGTACGCGGCAACCCACGCCCCGCAACGATTCGGCAGAACCTTTGCCCACGTCGCCGTAACCGGCCACCACGGCCACTTTCCCGGCCATCATCAGGTCGGTAGCGCGGCGAATGGCATCGACCAACGACTCGCGGCAACCGTATTTATTATCGAATTTCGATTTCGTCACCGAGTCGTTCACGTTGATGGCGGGCAGGTGAAGGGTGCCATTTTTCATCCGCTCATAGAGCCGGTGTACGCCCGTAGTGGTCTCTTCCGAAAGCCCTTTGATGCCCGAAATCAGTTCGGGATACACGTCGAAAACCATGTTGGTCAGATCGCCGCCATCGTCCAGAATCATGTTCAGGGGCTGGTGGTCTTCGCCAAAAAACAGCGTCTGTTCAATGCACCAGTTAAATTCTTCTTCGTTCATGCCCTTCCAAGCGTAAACCGCAATACCGGCGGCGGCAATGGCGGCGGCGGCATGGTCTTGGGTCGAGAAAATGTTGCACGACGACCAGGTTACTTCGGCCCCCAGTTCCACCAGCGTCTCGATGAGCACGGCGGTCTGGATGGTCATGTGGAGGCAACCGGCAATGCGGGCACCTTTCAGGGGTTGGCTGGGGCCAAATTCTTCGCGCAGACCCATCAGGCCGGGCATTTCGGCCTCGGCCAGGCGAATTTCTTTACGGCCCCACTCGGCCAGAGCAATATCCTTAACCTTGTAAGGAACGTAGGTTGACGTTTGCATATCGATAAATTACTAATGGAAATAAAAAGAGCGATGAATGAGTTTTGTGGCCCGAATATGCCCAGGTACGTGGCTGTACGGCCCTGTTTCTTAGGAAAGTACAAAACTACGAAGAGAATCAGACTGTACCGCGCAAAAGCACTACCAGTCCCTAAAATTAGCCCGGCTGATGACGTTTTTTTTACCGATGTCTGGAAATATGACAGAACCCGTACCTTGTGGCGGTTCAAGAACCCACTAAACCTCCTCTCCAGATGTCGTTCATCCCGCTTACGTTTCTGTTATTATTGACCTTGTTCATCATTTACCTGGCGGTGGTGGTGGTGCAGCAGGGCACGGTGGCCGTCATCACGGTTTTCGGCAAATACACCCGCGTGCTGGCCCCCGGCCTGAACTTCAAGATTCCGTTTATCGAAATGGTTTACCGCCGCATTTCGATCCAGAATCGCTCGGTCGAACTGGCGTTTCAGGCCATCACCGCCGACCAGGCTAACGTCAATTTTAAGGCCATGCTGGTCTACTCGGTCCTAAACCAGGAGGAAGAAACGATCAAAAACGTGGCCTTTAAATTCATCGACGAAACCTCATTCATGCAAGCCCTGATCCGCACCATCGAAGGGTCGATTCGCAGTTTTGTGGCCACTAAACGGCAGTCGGAAATTCTGGCATTGCGTTCCGAAATCATCGAACACGTTAAGAATCAGATCGATACACTGCTTGAAACCTGGGGCTACCACCTCACCGACCTGCAACTGAACGACATTGCCTTCGATGAGGTCATTATGCGGTCGATGGCGCAGGTGGTGGCTTCGAGCAACCTGAAAGCCGCCGCCGAGAACGAGGGGCAAGCCCTGCTGATTACCAAAACCAAAGCCGCAGAAGCGGAGGGTAATGCCATTAAGATTTCTGCCGAAGCCGAAAAAACGGCCTCCCAACTGCGGGGGCAGGGAGTGGCGTTGTTCCGGGAAGAAGTGGCCAAAGGCATGGCCGAATCGGCGAAGGTGATGAGCGAAGCCAAACTCGATGCCTCGCTGATTCTGTTCTCGATCTGGACGGAGGCCATCAAACACTTCGCCGAAAACAGCAAAGGAAACGTCATTTTCCTCGACGGTTCGACCGAAGGCATGGACAAAACCATGAAACAACTGCTGGCCGTGGAAAAAATGAACATGCTCCCCACCGGCGGCACCGACCCCAACCCGGCCCGGTAATGACCCCGCGCCGCCGTTGGCTGTCAGGTACGTTGGTGGGGCTGGCGGCGGCCCTTTTTTTGCTCGACCGGCTGTTTCCGTTGCCGTTGGCGGTGCCCTATTCAACCCTCATCAACGCCGCCGACGGCACCACGCTCCACGCCTTTCTGAGCCGCGACGATAAGTGGCGCATGTACGCCACCCTGGCCGAGATTACGCCCCGGATGCGGCAACTGATGCTGCACAAAGAAGACCGTTGGTTCTACTGGCACCCCGGCATCAACCCGGTGGCCATGCTGCGGGCGGCGGGCCGAAACGCACTGTCGGGCAGGCGCACGTCGGGGGCCTCCACCATCACCATGCAGGTGGTGCGGTTGCTGGAGCCGCGCCCCCGCACGTACCGGAGCAAATTGCTGGAAATGCTGCGGGCGGTGCAACTGGAAGCGCATCTTTCCAAAGACGAAATTCTGCAACTGTACCTCAACCTGATACCCTACGGCGGCAACGTGGAAGGGCTGAAATCGGCTTCGCTCATTTTCTTCGGAAAACCCCCTCAGTTGCTCAGCCTGGCCGAAATCGTGACGCTGGCCATTATTCCCAACCGCCCCTCCAGCCTACGGTTGGGGCGGCACAACGCGGCCATTGTGCGGGCCAGAAACACCTGGTTGCGGCGGCTGGCAACGGCTGGTCTGGTTGACTCGCCCGCCCTGGCCAACGCCCTGGCCGAACCGCTGGAAGCCCGCCGCCGCCCGGCTCCCGGTGCCGCACCCCACCTCAGCCTGCGCCTGTTGCGGGGCCAACCCAACGCCCCCATCATTACCAGCACGCTGCAACCCGCCGTGCAAACCGCCGCCGAGCGGCTGGTGCGGCAGTACATTGACCGAATTAGGGCAGAGGGGATTCAGAACGCGGCGGTGCTGGTGCTCAACAACCAAACCGGGGCCGTGGAAGCCTACGTAGGCTCAGCAGCGTTTAACAACCCCGCCGACGGGGGGCAGGTAGACGGGGTGCGGGCGGTGCGGTCGCCGGGGAGTGCGCTGAAGCCGCTGCTCTACGCCCTGGCCTTCGACCGGGGGCTGATAACGCCCAAAGCTATCCTCAACGACGTACCTGGCACCTTCGGCACGGGGGCGGGCAGCTACGAACCGGCCAATTATGACCGGCAGTTCAACGGCCCCGTCACGGCAGAATTTGCCCTGGCCAACTCGCTGAACCTCCCCGCCGTGACGTTGCTGAACCAGCTAACCACGCCGGTTTTTGCGGCAGCACTGGGCCGGGCAGGGTTCAAAACGGTACAAAAACAAGCCGACGTGCTGGGGTTGTCCATGATTTTGGGCGGCTGCGGCGTGACGCTGGAAGAGCTAACGCGGGCCTACACCGGTTTCGCCAACGGCGGCCAACTGCACCGGGTACTGTTTACGGTTCCCGAAAACGGACTGCCCCGGCGCGGGACGGTTGGTACGGCACCGCCGGTATTTTCGGCAGAAGCGGCTTTTTTGGTTACCAATGCCCTCACGCAGCTTACCCGCCCCGACTTGCCCCATAATTTCGATAACAGCTACCGGTTGCCGCGCATTGCCTGGAAAACCGGCACCTCCTACGGGCGGCGCGATGCCTGGAGCATTGGCTATAACCGCCGCTACACGGTGGGGGTCTGGGTGGGCAATTTTTCGGGCGTGGGGGTGCCCGCCCTCAGCGGGGCCAACACCGCCACGCCCCTGCTGTTTCAGGTTTTTAATGCCATCGACTACAACACCACCGCCGGTTGGTTTGGCCCGCCCATAGGCGGAAAACTGGCCTCGCGCCAAGTGTGTCCCCAAAGCGGCGACGTGCCGGTTGTTTACACGCCCGAACGTACCTGCGCGGGGCGCGTGGTGGATTATTACATCATGGGCGTGTCGCGGGCGGCGGTTTGTCAGCACCAAACTACGGTCTGGACCAACGCCGCCGGGACGATGGCCTACTGCGCCCACTGCCGCCCCACGGGTACCGATAGCCTGACCCGCCCGGTGGCCCGGCAATACCCCAATTTAGCCCCGGAAGTGGTGGCGTGGTATGCGGCCAGCCACCGCCCCTACGCCGCTATTCCGCCCCACAACCCGCTCTGTGCCAGGGTGTTCGGCGGCGGAATGCCCCCGCGCATTACTAGCCTCAACGGGGGCAGCACCTATTTCATAAACCAAAAAGCACCCGCCGATCTGGCCCTTATTTGCCAGGCCGGTAATGATGTGCAACGGGTATATTGGTATTTGAACGATAAGCTGTTGCGGTCGGCCCCGCCCACCGAGGCCGTGTTTTTCCGCCCCACTCCAGGTACGTTGCGCGTGGCTTGCGCCGACGATAAAGGCCGCATTGGCCGGGTGGAGGTGGTGATAAAACGGGAATAAACCCGCCCCGCTCAGTCTGGAACGCCGTTTTGGGTGCTCACTTCCGTAACCAGCCCAATGGCACTCACGCGCAGGGCCACGCTCTTCGCCCCCGATTTTACTCCGGTATCCGGGCCGCAGTGGGGGCCGTTCTCTACATAATAAACGTAAATTTTCTGGTTGCGATCCGTGATTTCGTTCACATCGGGGCGGCCCAGTTGTTTACCCAGGTCGTTGACGTGGATGCCCTTGAACTGATCTTTAACAACCTGGAAAGCAGGCAGTAAGCCCCGCCGGATGCCGGTACAGCCGCCCCGGTCGTTGCGCCAGGCTTTCAGGTCGAGTTGGCCCAGGGTGTCGGGGCCGTTGCAGGAGAGGCACAGCCAAAGGCCAAGCCCCAGCAGGGTGCAGGTACGTGTCATGGTTGCTCGTTATAGGTGGCTTGCAGCAGGGTTTGGCCCACGGCTTTTAGGGTGGCGGGGTCAATGTTGCGCATATCGTCTTCGGCGGTGTGCCAGTCAGGGAAGAACGAGCCGGTGGTGGTGCTGAGGTGGATAATATCGACCATCGGGATTTTGGCAATGACGTTAGGCGCAATATGGTCGTCGGTGATGGGGCCACCGGGTTTATCCACAAAATACTGGCCATAGCCCAGGCGGCTGGCGGTGTTCCAAAGGGTTTGCACCACGCTGGGGGCAAACTGCATGGAGTAGCCTTCTTTCAAAAACGTGGCTCCTTTGGCCCCCACCATATCCAGCAGCACGCCATAATAGGCCGTGTAGCCGGGCGTGTGGGGGTTTTTGGCCCAGTGCCGCGAGCCGAGGCAGAAACCGATGTAGTCGAAATCGGGATAGCCGGGTTCTTTGTCGCCCACGGCTTTCTGGCCATTGCCCCAGTCTTCGGCATCGAAAAAAACCAGGTCAACGCCCACGGTGGGTTTGGTTTTGGCCTGTTGAATGGCCCGCGCCAGTTCCAGCAGCACCGCCACACCACTGGCTCCGTCGTTGGCGGCGGGCACGGGCTTGCGGTGGTTGGCTTCCAGGCTGTCCTGGTCGGCGCGGGGGCGCGAGTCCCAATGGGCGGCAAACAGCAGGCGTTTGGTGGCAGTGGGGTTAATGATGCCGATGATGTTGCGCCCCCGAATCAGGGTACCGTCCCAGCCTTTGGCCGTAAAGGGTTGCTCAACTACCTGAACGCCAGCAGTTTTCAGGGTGGCCACAATGTAGTCTCCGCCGCGCACGTGGGCGGGGGTGTTGGACACCCGTGGCCCCAGGGCTACCTGCTGTTGCACGTACCTGAAAGCCGAGTCGGCGGCGAAAACCGGCGCGGCTACCATCGCCGTTTCGGTGGCGGTTTCGGTACCGGAGGTCGATTTTTTGGTGTCTTTGCAAGCCGAAACGGTCAGTACCGAACCGGCCATCAACAGGTAAAGAGAAGCGCGTGTGAGCATTGGTTTTGGTATCGGCTGTGGGTTGACGGAGCCGGTTATGAACAGGATGGGCGCAGTGGTTGTTGGCGGTGCAAAGCGAATGCCGGGCTGGAAAGCCGCAAGTTCGTATATTTGGGTAAGCATACCAGACCTTATGAACGAGTTAACTTTTTTAGTTGATGACGACCCCGACGGGGGATATACGGCGCGGGCAGTGGGCGAAAATATTTTTACCCAGGCTGACACCATTACTGAATTAAAAACCATGATTCGAGATGCTATTGACTGCCATTTCGACGACCGTAGCCAATGGCCTGCCTTAGTTCGCTTGCATTTTGTACGCGATGAAGTCTTTGCCCTATGAAAATGCCCCGCGACCTGACGGGCCTCGACCTTATCAAAAAACTGAAACCACTCGGCTACGGCATCGTGAGGCAAACGGGCAGTCATATCCGCATTCAAACGCAGCAGGGTGGCGAGCATAACGAGACCATTCCCCGGCATGATCCGATCAAAATCGGTACGTTAAACAATATTTTAACCAGCATAGCGGCTCATTTTGGCTTAACAAAAGATCAGTTGGTTAACCAGCTTTTCCGGTAGCTACTCTTCATAGGCCCAGTCAACGCGGTGTTTCATGTCGCGGATAACCAGGCCCTGCTCTTTGAAATAGGTACGTACCTGATCTACTTTGTCGTATTGCCGCTGGGTTTTGTAATCGCGGTAGAGATCCAGCATCCCCCGGAGCAGGGGCGTTTGGTCGGGGCGGCCCGGCGTGCCGAAGGCTTCTTCTTTCAAACCCAGCACGTCCTCAAAAAAGAGCACGAATGTAGTTTGCAACTGCGTAAACGCGGCCTCGCCCAATTGGCCCATCGAGACCTGCCGGGTGTCGAGTTGGTTAATTTTTTTCAGCAAACTAAACAGGTGCCCAATGGCCACGGCGGTGTTCAGGTCGTCGTTCATGGCCGCGTACAAGGCCTGGCTGTCGTGGGCAATTTCCTCGCCGTGCCGGGCTTCCACAGGTACGTTGTCGTCGGCTTCGAATATCATACTCTTCAGCAGCCGGAGGCCGTTCACCAGCCGCCGGTAGCCTTTTTGGGCCGCTTTCAGGGCTTCGTTGGAAAAATCGAGCGTGCTGCGGTAATGCGACTGCAACATGAAAAACCGCACCGTCATGGGCGAATACGCCTGGTCGAGCAGGGGGTGGTTGCCCGAAAACAACTGCGCGGGCAAAAACGAATTGCCCAACGATTTGCTCATTTTCTGGCCGTTGACGGTCAGCATGTTCGAGTGCATCCAGGTACGTACCGGGTCTTTGCCGTTCAGGCCGTGGCCCTGCGCAATTTCGCACTCGTGGTGCGGAAATTTCAAGTCCATACCTCCGCCGTGAATGTCAAATTGGGTGCCTAAGTACTTGGTGCTCATGCAGGTACATTCCAGGTGCCAGCCCGGAAAGCCCATGCCCCAGGGCGAGGGCCAGCGCATGAGGTGTTCGGGCGAGGCGTTTTTCCAGACCGCAAAATCGAGCGGGTTGCGCTTTTCGCTTTGCCCGTCCAGGTCGCGGGTTTCGTTCAGCAGGTCGTCCAGAATCCGGCCCGACAGTTTGCCGTAGTTGCCGCCGGTTGCGTTAAATTTTTCGATGCTGAAATACACTGAGCCGTTGGCTTCGTAAGCTAATCCCTTATCAATCAGTACTTTCACGGCTTCGATCTGCTCAATCATGTGGCCCGTGGCAGTCGGCTCAATACTGGGCGGCAGGGCGTTGAACGTAGCCATTACCGTATGAAAATCCAGAGTGAAGCGTTGCACGATCTCCATTGGCTCCAGTTGTTCCAGCTTGGCCATACGCCCAATTTTGTCTTCACCCTCGTCGCCGTCGCCTACCAGGTGGCCCACGTCGGTGAGGTTGCGGACGTACCTGACCTGGTAGCCAATGAAAGTTAGGTAGCGGAACAGTGTATCGAACGATAGAAACGTGCGGACGTTGCCCAGATGCACGTAGTTATACACCGTGGGGCCGCACACATACAGCCCCACATGGCCGGGGCTGAGGGGCTGAAACGGTTCTTTCCGGCGCGAAAGCGTATTATAGAGCGAAAGCGGTTGCATGGTGGGGGGCGGAACAGGTATGGCGGCTGTGGTTTGTTGCTGAAAATTATTTCAACACAGAGACACAGAGAAAAAATTGTGAACAACTGACAATTCGTTAACTACATCAGTTTAATACTTTATTTCTCTGTATCGAAATAAGTAATGGAATGAATTATTTTAACACAGAAACACAGAGAAAAAAATAATTTATATCGAGCGTAATTATTTGACAGTCAATAACTTACAACTCTTTTTCTCTGTGTCTCTGTGTTAAAATAATTGTGTTAAAATAATTATGGTTTGTTGCTGTCTACTTTGAGCCGTTCGGGGCGGTTGGCAATTTCCCAGGCTGTGAAAAATACCAGCCGCGCCGTTTTTTCGGCCAATCGAAAATCAATTTTCTCCACGTCGTCGGTGGGGCGGTGGTAGTCGGGGTGAAGGCCGTTGAAGTAGAAAATGATGGGAATGCCGTGTTTGGCGAAATTGTAATGATCTGAGCGGTAGTAGATCCGTTCGGGGTCTTGGGGGTCGTTGTATTTATAGTCGAGCTGGAGGTTGGTTTGGGCGGCGTTCTGGCTCTCGCTGATCTGGTGCAACTCGCTCGACAGTTTATCCGACCCGATGAGGTAGATGTAATTATCGGCGGGAGTTTTGTCTTTGTGCAGGTCGTCTACCCGCCCTACCATGTCGATGTTGAGGTCGGCCACGGTTTTTTCCAGGGGGAACACGGGGTTCATGTCGGCGTAATATTCAGACCCCAACAGCCCTTTTTCTTCGCCCACCACGGTCAGGAACAGAATAGACCGCCGGGGGCCGTTGCCCGCCGCTTTGGCTTCGCTGAAGGCTTTGGCCAACGCCAGCACCGACACCGTGCCCGACCCGTCGTCGTTGGCTCCGTTGTTGATCTGCCCGTCGGGGTTGATGCCGATGTGGTCGTAGTGGCTGGAAATAATGAGCACTTCGTCTTTTTTGTCGGTGCCTTCCAGGTAGCCCATCACGTTTTCGGTCTGCACGTTTTCGTCGTTGCGCACCGCCTTCACGCTTACTTTCCCGGCTAGTTTGCCCAGGGTACTGGTGCCCAGTTTGGCCATCTGTTCCAGCCCCTTGCGGAAGGCGGCGGGTTTTTTGCCCAGCAGAGCCGCGCCCAGTTCTGCCGACACAATGAACGTACCTACGCTCCCGGTATTTTCGGTACCGGCCTTGATGCTCAGGCGGTTAAAGCGTTGCTGCATGGCTGCCCGTTCGCTCATCAGTTGGCGAAAACCGGCGGCATCGGCCAATGAAATAATAAATACCTGCGCGGCACCCTTGTCTTTGGCCACCGTTATTTTGGCCCGCCAGCTATCGGCTTTGCCCCATTTGGTGCCTTCCTTACTGTTGTTGAGGGCCGAGGTACCGTCGGCGTTTTTGGGTTCGCCTTCCAGCATCACCACGGCCTTGCCCGTCACGTTGAGGTTGGCGTAGTCATTGTGGATGCCGTCCTGGATGCCGTGGAGCACAAAAACGGTTTCGTAGGCGGTCTCGGTGGGTACCGAAAAGAGGCCGTTCACCCAAAAGTCGCTCAGGTACGTATGGGTTTTGCCCCCGGCCTTAAAGTAAAGCTCGCCCCAGGTTTTTTTGAACAGCGTGAAGGGTTGCATGTAGCCCAGGGTGCCGTTGGCTTGTTTGGCCACCGGCATCAGCCCGTAGGCGGCAAACTGCGTGGCAATGAATTCGGCGGCTTTTTTCTGGCCTCTGGTACCCGTTTCGCGGCCTTCCATGTCGTCGGCGGCCAGGATTCGGAGGTTTTTTTCCAGATTAGCCGCCGTAACGCGGGCGGCGTAGGTGGCGGCTAAGGGTGCCGTGGTGGCGGCGGCGGGTGCCGGGCTAGGGGCGGGGGCCTGTGCGAATAAAAAATGCCCGGTCAGCAGGAGCAGACCGGTAAGGCGACCGGAAGAAACGATGTGCATAAACGCGAAAAACGGGAGTGAAACGTACCTGGCCCACGCGCCGCACCGGCCCGCCGCCACGCGCAAAGGTAAACGTTTCCGGTAGGCAAGCTGGTATAAAAAGCAGCCCCCGCGTCCGTAGCGGTGCATCTGGTACGTACCTGGCTGGCCTACCTAGTGCCCGCTGGGTAAGGAAGGCGCGTAACGAGTTGAGCCACACGGATTTTGTCGTAAATTTTCAGCCCCAATCAGGATAAAGGGGCGGTTTTTTGCTTCTATCTTCGGGCAAAAGCGGGTTAAAGACATCGACGGTCTTCAAGCTGAAACAATTTGGCAAAACAAGTATGAAACTGAAAGGCATGGCGGCTGTTGGGGTGGGGGCGGTGCTGGCCCTTTGCTCGTTTTCGCTGTGGCGGGGGCTACACCCTGCCGTCGATTTTAACACGCAGATCAAGCCCATCTTCAACAAAAACTGCATCGCCTGCCACGGAGGCGTGAAAAAAGCGTCCGACTTTTCGCTGCTCTTTCGGCAGGAAGCCTTTGCCCCGGCCAAATCCGGTCACGCCGCCATCATCCCCGGCGATGCCGACGGGAGCGAACTCATCCGCCGCCTGACCCTGACCGACCCCACCGAGCGGATGCCTCTGAACGCGCCGCCCCTACCCGCCCACGAGGTCAAACTCCTCCGCGACTGGGTGGAGCAAGGGGCCGAGTGGGGCGACCATTGGGCGTTTCAGTCGCCGGAAAAACCCCGTCTGCCAACCATTGGCACTCTCTGGAGCCGCCTGGGCCTGGCCCGCCACCCCGAAACCAACTGGGCCACCAATGGCATAGATCATTTCGTGCTGGAAACGCTACGCGAAAAAAACCTGACCCCCTCGCCCCTGGCCACCAAACCCACGCTCCTGCGCCGCCTCTCGCTCGACCTGACGGGCTTGCCCCCCACCGAGGCCGACCTGCGAACGTACCTGGCCGATACTACCGCCACGGCTACCGAAAGCGTGGTTGACCGGCTGCTGGCTTCCAATGCCTACGGCGAAAAATGGGCCGGCATGTGGCTCGACCTGGCTCGTTACGCCGACACTAAAGGCTACGAGCGCGATCCGGGTCGGAGCATCTGGCGGTACCGTGACTACCTCATCCGCGCTTTCAACGCCGATAAACCCTACGACCAGTTTCTGACCGAACAACTGGCGGGCGATCTGTTGCCGCAACCTACTGACGAACAGCTTGTTGCCACGGGTTTTCACCGCAACACGATGAACAACGACGAGGGCGGTACCCAGGACGAGGAATTTCGGGTGGCCGCCGTTATTGACCGCGTAAACACTACTTGGGACGTGTTTCAGGGCACCACGTTTGCCTGTGTGCAGTGCCACAGCCACCCCTACGACCCCTTTCGGCACGAAGATTATTACCGCTACATGGCGTTTTTCAACAACGCCCGCGACGAAGACGTGACCACCGACACGCCCACGCTGCGGTTCTACCACGGCCCGGACTCGGTGGCGTTGGCCCGGCTGGCGGCTTATGTGCGGCAAGCGGTGCCCGACCCCCGGCAAGCCCCGGCCCAGGTACGTAGGGTGGTAGCAATGGCCCGTACCCTGGAGCCAAAAATTAACTCCCACAGCTTTGACCAGCACGTAAACGCGGCCCTGCTCGATGCTAAATTTTTTGGCATCCGCCACCAGGGGTCGGCCCGGATTGGCCCGCTGAATTTTACCGGGCAAACGCGGCTGTATGTGGCCTGGGGCAGTAGCGTGGCCGGGGCGCAACTGGCATTTCACCTCAACAAACCCGACGGGCCGGTGCTGACCACGGCCACCGTGCCCCAGACCGGCAGCGAGTGGAACGATTCGGTGCAGGTGCTGACGGTGCCGAAATTGACCGGTAAACGCGCCATTTACCTCACCCTCAACAGTCCCGCCCATCCCAACGCCTGGGTGATGCTGAAATGGGTGTCGTTTCAGGCTGCGCTGCCCGCCCCGGCAGAGGCCATTTTGGTCGATTTGCTGAACAAAAACCCTGATCAAACGCCCATCATGCTGGACGGCACCGGCAATTTGGCCCGCAAGACGCACGTGTTCCGGCGGGGTAGCTGGCTCACGCCCGGTGCCGAAGTGACCCCCGACGTGCCTGGTACGTTGCCGCCCATGGATGTGCCCGGCCAGACCCTACCCCGCAACCGACTGGGCCTGGCCCAGTGGATGACCCGCCCCAACCACCCCCTCACGGCCCGCGTGGCCGTGAACCGGATTTGGGAGCAGCTTTTCGGCACGGGCCTGGTGGAAACGCTGGAAGACATGGGCACCCAGGGAAGCCAAACCGCCCACCGCGACCTGCTGGACTGGCTGGCGGTAACGTTTGTGGAAGACGACCACTGGCGTATGAAAAAGCTGCTGAAACGGCTAGTGTTGTCCAGCACCTACCGCCAACAGTCAACCACGACCCCGGCCTTGCTTGCCGCCGACCCTACGAACCGGTTTTTGGCCCGTGGGCCACGGGTGCGCCTCTCTGCCGAGCAGGTGCGCGACCAGGCCCTGGCCCTAAGCGGGTTGTTGAGCCGAAAACTGTATGGGCCGGGCGTAATGCCGGTGCAGCCCGGCGGCATCTGGCAGTCGCCCTACAACGGCGAGGCGTGGGTGCTGGCGCAGGGCGAAGACCGGCACCGGCGGGCCATTTACACCTACTGGAAACGCACCGCGCCCTACCCCTCGATGCTCACGTTTGACAGCCCCAGCCGCGAGTTTTGCCAGGTACGTCGGCTGCGCACCAACACGCCCTTGCAGGCCCTGGTCACGCTCAACGACCCCGTGTATATGGAAGCCGCCCAGGCGTTGGCCCGCTACATGGCCAGCCAAAGCAACGTACCGGATCAACAATTGGGCGCGGGCTTACGGCGGCTGACGGGTCAAAACCCCACCCCGGCTAAGCGGGCGGTGCTGAGCCAACTGTACCGAAACGCCGAGACGTATTACGCCCAACACCCCGCCGAGGCCCGCAACCTGTTGGCCCCCGCCCCGCCTACCCCCCGGTTGGCGGCCCTGACCCTGGCGGCCAACGCTATGCTGAACCTGGACGAGGTGCTCACAAACCAGTAACACAACACGCCATGAACGCCCTTGACCACGAACTGCGCCACGCCATTGGCCAACGCGACACCCGCCGCCATTTTCTCCAGACCTGCTCTACCGGCCTGGGTATGATGGCGTTGGGGTCGTTTCTGGGCGGTTGCAACGGTTTTGGCAGCAACACACCGCCAACGGCCACGGCCCCGCCCGGCGCAGCCCCCACGGCCACCGACCTCAATGCCCAACTGGCGCAGTTTGCCCCCAAAGCCAAACGGATCATTTACCTCCACATGGCCGGGTCGCCGAGCCAGCTTGAACTCTTCGACCACAAACCCGAACTTCAGAAATACAGCGGCAAGGACTGCCCGCAGGAGTTGCTGGCGGGCAAAAAATTTGCGTTCATTCAGGGCACTCCCAAGTTGCTGGGGTCAACGGCGCGGTTTGCTCAGCACGGGCAGTCGGGAGCCTGGATCAGTGATTATATGCCTCATTTGCAGACCATTGCCGACGAACTGACGTTCATCAAATCGATGCATACCGACCAGTTTAACCACGCCCCGGCGCAGTTGCTGATGCACACCGGCTCGGCCCGGTTGGGGCGGCCCAGCATCGGCGCGTGGGTAACGTATGGGCTGGGGTCGGAGAACGACAACCTGCCGGGGTTCATGGTGCTGGCTTCGGGGGGCAAACAGCCCGACGCGGGCAAGTCGGTGTGGGGCAGTGGCTTTTTGCCCTCGGTGTATCAGGGGGTGCAGTGCCGCACCGACGGCGACCCGGTGCTCTACGTGACCGACCCCGCCGGGATGCCGCGTAGCCTTCGGCAGCAGACCATAGAGGCCATCAACGAGGTAAACCGGCAGGAGTACCAGACCGCGCAAGACCCCGAAATCTTGACCCGCGTGGCGCAGTACGAACTGGCGTTCCGAATGCAGGTATCCGTGCCCGACGCGATGGCCATTAGCGGCGAACCGCAACACATTCTGGATGCCTACGGCGTTGACCCGGCCAAAGGGTCGTTTGCCCGAAATTGTTTGTTGGCCAGGCGGTTGGCCGAACGGGGGGTGCGATTTATTCAGCTTTTCGATTGGGGGTGGGATACCCACGGCACCAGCCTCGATACCAGTCTGGACATGGGTTTACAGGCCAAATGCCGCGAAACAGACCAGGCCGTGGCCGCGCTGATTCGCGACCTGAAACAGCGCGGGATGCTGGAAGACACACTGGTGGTGTGGGGCGGCGAATTTGGCCGGACACCCATGCAGGAGAACCGAAACGGCCAAACGCAGGCCTACTTTGGCCGCGACCACCACCCCGAAGCCTTCACGATGTTTATGGCCGGTGGCGGCACCAAACCCGGCCTTACTTACGGCCAAACCGACCCCCTGGGCTACTACGCCGTGGCCGACAAGGTACACATCCACGATTTCCAGGCCACGCTATTGCATTTGCTTGGGTTCGACCATACCCGGTTCACGTACCCGTTTCAGGGCAGGCCGTTCCGGCTTACGGACGTGGCTGGCAAGGTGGTGAAGGGGGTGCTAGCTTGAAACACGGTCGGCCCGGCGAGCGGGGGTGTTGCCTTCGGTAACGTACCTGCGCGTTGGTCAGGCCGGTGTCGTGGGCAATACCTTCCGCCTACCGGGCCAAAGTGTTTACTTGTTCTGTGTGTGGACTAATCGGAAAGCCGTTTCTCAGGAAAAACCCAACCCCTGAGCTACCGGAAAAACTGGGCAGACACCCGCGTTACCGGCGTGCCCCTACGGCATTTTTCTGCCAGAAAGGTAGGTGAAGACATTTGTATTTTCCAAGCCGTTTTGGTCCTAACGAGTGAACGTATCAGCATAGCGAATGAAGAGTCGGTTCAGGCGAAAAATAGTTGCGCGAGGCTTGCCCGGTACGTCTTGCCCACGGGCAAAACGTCGTCTGTGTAGAGTTGCAGGTGCCGCCCTTTCACCAGGCTGATGGCGGCCACGGCCACCAGAAAGGAGCGGTGAATGCGCACAAAATGCGGGGGTAGCATTTGGGTAGCCAGGTCGGTTAGCAGGTGGCTTACCAGCAGCGTATCGTCGGGCAGGAAGAGGCGGCACGACTGCCCCACGGCCTCCACGTACCGGATGGTTGCGGGGTCGAGGCTAATGGTGGTGCGCCCGGTTTTGAGTGTCAGCAGAGGCGGGGGAACGGCACGGTCTGCCAAAAACGGCATAGCCCGCTGGATAGCCCGCCCAAACCGTTCGGGCGTTACAGGTTTCACCAGATAATCGACCACGCCCAGTTCGTAGGCATCCACGGCCCCGGCCAACGAGGCGGTGAGCAGAATGGACACGGAAGTCTGGGGCAATCGGCGCAACAAGTCCAGGCCCGACAGGCCGGGCATCTGAATGTCGAGCAGGAGCAGGTCGGCGGGGTTTTGGAGCAAGTACTGGAGGGCGGCGGCGGAGTTATTGAAGGTAGCCACCACGCGCAAAAACGACAGTTGTCCGGCCAGTTCCAGCAGCGTTTGCAAGTCGTGGGGGTCGTCGTCGAGGAGCACCACCCGGTATTGTTTCACGGCATCCATGCGGCTAAAATAGGCGACAATGCGTAGTTTTGGCTAGGCCAACGGGCTGATTTTTGCCCACCAGCCCGGCAGACGGAAATGAACATCATTGGTAAAACTGTTTTTCTGTTACTCCTCATCCTGCTGCCGTGGGCGGGGCGGGCCAATATACCCGACTCAACGGCTATTCGGGCGGGGCTTCTGGAAGCGCAACTCCGGCAGGCCCGCCAACAGCACAACACCCCGGCCACAGCCCAGGCGTTGTACACGCTGGGTACGTTCCATCTGTTCGAAACAAAAAACGACGCGATGGTGCTGGCTACGGCCCGCCAATTGCTGGCCGT
>JAYUKZ010000355.1:0-7303 GCA_043763995.1 Fibrella sp. | reverse complement strand
AACAAGGGTTCAAACGCTTTCAGCGTATAGGTATAGAGCGGCTCTTGGTAATCTTCTTCTTCGTTCTCGGCTTCCTCTTCGGCCTCTTCCTCCTGTTCGGCGAAGTGGCGCATCCGGTCGGCCAATTGTTGCAACGCCCGCCGAAGCTGGTCGTCGTTGAACACCCGCAGGACCAGGGCCGCAAGGGGTTCAGTGAGCAAATCCTGCCACACCCTCAGGGTTATTTCCGGGTAATCTTCGGCGCAGTTGAACTCGTCGTGGGCGGGTTCGGTGGCGGCTTGGGTGCCCTCATACACGCCCATGTAGAGGCTCATGGCATCGGCCAGCCGCCCCTGCCGCAGGGCCAGGTCGAACTGGTCGGCGTAAGGTTGAAGCACCTCTCCAATCAGCGGCGTGGGGTCTTGCCCCTCTTCCGAATACCAGTCGTCCTGGCCCAGGTCAAGCGTGTCTTCATCGAAACGCAGGTCGGTCAGCAGTTCATGCACCTCCGAACCCACCACATCGGGCGAGAGAGCGGCGGTTTGTTTCCCGGCTGGCATGGGGTCAATTACCCCGGCAAACAGGGCCAGTTGGTGCGCCAAATCGGGCTGTTTGTCAAGCAGTTGGCGTAGAAAATTCAGCTTTTTTTCGTCCGAAATCCGTTCCCAGACCGGGGCCGATGGGGCGGCTTTTTCGTCGGCGGGCGAAAACCAGGTAACGCCCCCGGCCACGGGAGCCGACTGAAACGTGGGGCCGTATTCGTCCAACACGGCCAGCCCAAACGCCACGCTGTGCTTGCAGATTCCTTCGTAGTTGTATGGGCACGAGCAGGTAAACGTCGGCCTGGAGGCGGTCAGCTTCAACGACACCGTATACAACCCTGACCCGGCCACTTTGCCCGTAAAGGTGATGCCATCGCGCTTGATTTTCCGAACCGCATCGTCCTCAAAATACTGTTTGCCCCGGCTGTAGCTTTCGGGGTTGGCCAGTTGCCGGAGCAGGGTTTGGGTCAGTGTCATGGAGGCAAAGTTAAAGGTGCATTAGCACCTGTTCGCCCATTGCATACGTACCCAGCAGCTTGTGGGCGGGGGTGTGGGCATCGGCAATGTCGCGGGTGCGGAAACCGGCTTTCAGCACGGCATCAACGGCGGCAATCACGGCTTCGGCTTCGGTTTTCAGGCCGAACGAAATGTCCAACAACAATGCCACCGACAGCACCGAAGCCAACGGATTGGCCACACCCAGCCCCGTAATATCATGCGCCGACCCGTGGATGGGTTCGTACACGCCCGTGCTGTCGCCCACCGAGGCCGAGGCCAGCATCCCCATCGACCCGGCAATTTGGCTGGCTTCGTCGGTCAGAATATCGCCGAACAGATTGCCCGTCACCACCACGTCGAACTTCTTGGGGTCTTTAATGAGCAGCATCGCCGCCGAGTCTACAAACTGGTGTTCGGTCGTCACGTCGGGGTAACGGAGGGCTACTTCCTGCACCACCTCCCGCCACAACCGGCTGCTTTCCAGCACGTTAGCCTTGTCTACGCTCATCAGCCGTTTGCGGCGGGTGCGGGCGGCTTCGTAGGCTTTCACGGCAATCCGCTCGATCTCGTAGCGTTGGTAGACCATCAGATCAGAGGCCGTGTTGCGGTCTTCCGACCGTTTCTTCTCGCCGAAATACACGTCGCCGGTCAGTTCGCGGAAGAACAGAATGTCGGCTCCGCGCAAAATTTCGGGCTTGATGCTTGAGGCCCCCAGCAGTTCGTCGAAGAGTTTTATGGGCCGCAGGTTGGCATACAAACCCAACTCTTTCCGCATTTGCAACAGCCCCTGTTCGGGACGTACCTGAGCCGAGGGGTCGTTGTCGTATTTGGGGTGGCCCACGGCCCCAAACAAAACGGCATCGGCGGCCCGCATCTTCGCAAGCGTTTCGGGCGGCAGCGGCACGCCGGTGGCTTCAATGGCCACGTGGCCAATCAGGGCCTCGTCATACGTGAACTGGTGGCCGAATTTGGCGGCAATGGCTTCCAGCACTTGCTTGCCTACTGTGGTTACTTCCGCCCCGATACCGTCGCCGGGGACTATGAGGATGTGTTTTTGCATAATTCACATTGGTCTAGCGTAGCCTTTTATCGGCGTAGCCCCCCGCCCTAAAGGGAGCTTTGCTTACGCGTCAGCCATACTCTGGCGTAAGCAAAGCTCCCTTTAGGGCGGGGGTCTACGCCGATAAAGGGCTACGCTGGATTCATTCATTCTAAACTGTTCAACATTTTCTGCGTCGCCTTGATGGCCGACACGGTTTGGTCGGAATCGAGGCCACGGGTTTTGAATTCGTGCTGTTTCGACTTCCAGGTAATGATTGTCTCGCAAAGGGCATCGGTACGGCCCCCGGTCGGAATCCGCACGGCATAGTCGGTCAGAAGGGGCAGGGTGAGCTTTTTGCGAGTATAAATTTTCTTCAGGGCGTTCATAAACGCATCATATTGGCCGTCGCCCTGCGCGTTTTCCTCAAACAATTCTGCGTCGATACGTACCCGGAGCGTGGCTGATGGTTTGAGGTCTTTCGAATGGGTTAGCACGTAGTTGAGCACCTCCACCCGCGCCGCTACTGCGCTGGTATTCAGCACGTCGGCAATGATGTAGGGCAAATCTTCGCGGGTGATGGTCTCTTTCAAATCGCCCAGTTCAATGACCCGCTGCGTCACTTTTTTCAGATCGTCGTCGGCCAGCACAATGCCCAGTTCGCGCAGATTATTCTCGATATTAGCCTTGCCCGACAGTTTACCCAGGGCGTAGGCGCGTTTGCGGCCAAAGCGTTCGGGCAACAGGGCATTGAAGTAGAGGTTGTTTTTTTTGTCGCCGTCGGCGTGAATCCCCGCCGTTTGGGTAAACACATTGTCGCCCACCACGGGCTTGTTGTCGGGAATGCGCAGGCCCGAAAACGTCTCCACGATCTTGCTCACCTGGTAGAGCGATTTTTCGGCCACGCCCATACGTACCTGCGGCATGAAGTCGCGGAGGGCGGCCAGGGTGCTCGCCATCGGCGCGTTACCCGCCCGTTCGCCCAGGCCGTTCACGGTGAGGTGAATGCCGTGTGCCCCCGCCCGAACGGCCTCCAGCACATTGGCCACGCCGAGGTCATAATCATTGTGGGCGTGGAAATCAAAATGGAGTTTGGGATACCGCTCCACCAATTGCGCCACAAACCGGTACGTGTCGGCGGGGGTCAGGATGCCCAGTGTGTCGGGCAAAAGTACCCGGCGGATGGGTTGTGTTTGCAGGAAATCGAGCATCTGCCAAACGTAGTCCGGCGAGTTGTGCATTCCGTTACTCCAGTCTTCCAGATACACGTTCACCTGAATACCAGCCACTTGTGCGCCTTCGACAACGTACCTGATCTCGGCAAAATGCTCGTCGGGCGTTTTCTTCAACTGGTGCGTGAGGTGGTTCAGCGAGCCTTTGGTGAGCAGATTCATCACCCGCGCCCCCGCCGCCGCCATCCAGTCGAGCGAGGCGTTGCCGTCTACAAACGTGAGCACTTCCACACGGTCGAGCAGCCCCGCGCCGGTGGCCCAGCGCGTAATCTGTTGCACGGCGGCCAACTCCCCCGCCGACACCCGCGCCGAGGCCACCTCCACCCGGTCAACCTTCACTTCGGTGAGCAACACCTGCGCCAACGCCAGCTTTTCGGAGGCCGAAAACGACACCCCGCTGGTCTGTTCCCCGTCGCGCAGGGTGGTGTCCATGATTTCGATGTAGGGCATACAGTGGGGAGTTAAGAGTGATGAGTTAAGAGTTAAGAGTTACTTCGCTTAGGATCAGCAGCACAACTCTTAACTCATCACTCTTAACTGGTCAAAAGGGTCTCGCGTCGGCATACTGCACAATCTCTTCCTTCATCGAAAGCAAATAGTCGATGTCGTCGTAGCCGTTGAGGAGGTTATTTTTTTTGTAGCTGTTGATGGCGAAGGACTCGCTTTCGCCCGTGGTCAGGAGCGTGATGGTCTGCGCGGGCAAGTTTACTTCCAGTTCGGTGGCAGGGTCGGCTTGGATGGCGGCGAAGATGCGGGCCAGAAACTCGGGGCTGACCTGTACCGGTAAGATGCCGATATTCAGCGAGTTACCCTTGAAAATGTCGGCAAAAAAGCTCGACACCACGCACCGGAACCCGTAGTCGTAAATGGCCCAGGCGGCATGTTCACGGCTCGACCCGCTGCCGAAATTTTTGCCACCGACGAGAATTTTGCGGGGCGACTCTCCGCCCTGGTACGTTGCCTGGTTGAGTACGAAATCGGCCTTGGGCGAACCGTCGGCGTTGTACCGCCAGTCGCGGAAAAGGTTGTCGCCGAAGCCTTTGCGCTCGGTGGCTTTCAAAAAGCGGGCGGGAATAATCTGGTCGGTGTCCACGTTTTCGATGGGCATCGGAACGGCAGCAGAGCGGAGAATGGTGAAGGTATCGTAGGCCATAGGAAGCGGCCCCCCGACCCCCGAAGGGGGAGGGCTTACGCGAAAGCAATACGCTGGCGTAAGCCCTCCCCCTTCGGAGGTCGGGGGGCTTTTTAGTTACATGAATTGTCTTGGGTCTGTTACCACGCCCGTGACGGCGGCGGCGGCGGCAACGAGGGGGCTGGCCAGGAGGGTGCGGGCACCGGGGCCTTGCCGCCCCTCAAAGTTGCGGTTGGAGGTCGAAACGGCATATTTTCCCGCCGGAATCTTGTCTTCGTTCATAGCCAGACAGGCCGAACAACCGGGCTGACGGAGCGCGAAACCAGCTTCGGTCAGCACATCCAGAATACCTTCGTCCTGAATTTGTTTTTCCACAATGTGCGACCCCGGCACGAGCCACGCCGTAACGGTATCAGCCTTGTGACGACCTTTCACAATGGAGGCAAACGCCCGAAAATCTTCAATCCGCCCGTTGGTGCAACTGCCCAGAAACACAAAATCGATGGGTTTGCCCAGCATGGACTCGTTTTCGGCGAAACCCATGTAGGCCAGCGATTTTTGGTAACTGGCATCGCCATCGGCTTGGTTGGCCGACAGTGGAATCTGCCGCGTCACGCCCGTGCCCATGCCGGGGTTGGTGCCGTAGGTAATTTGTGGTTCAATAGCAGCCGCGTCGAAGGTCATGTCCACGTCGAACGTGGCACCGTCGTCGGTTTTCAGGCTTTCCCAGTACGGAACGAGTTTCTCCCAGGCTTCGCCCTGCGGAGCCAGTTCGCGGCCTTTCAGGTACGTTAACGTGGTAGGATCCGGGGCAATCATGCCGCCGCGTGCGCCCATTTCAATGCTCATGTTACAAACCGTCATGCGGCCTTCCATGCTCATGGTGCGGAACACCTCACCGGCATATTCCACAAAATAGCCCGTGGCTCCGCTGGCCGAAATCTGCGAAATAATGTACAGGGCCACATCTTTTGGCACCACGCCCCTACCCAGCGTCCCGTTGACCGAAATGCGCATTTTCTTCGGCTTCGGCTGCATGATGCACTGCGTGGCCAGCACCATTTCGACCTCCGACGTGCCGATGCCAAACGCAATGGCCCCGAACGCACCGTGGGTCGAGGTGTGCGAGTCGCCGCAGACGATGGTCATGCCGGGGAGGGTAATGCCGTTTTCCGGCCCCACCACGTGGACAATGCCGTTTTTGTGGTGCCCCAGGCCCCAGTGCGAGATGTGGTATTTGGTAGCATTCCGCTCCAGTGCCGCCAATTGGTTGGCCGACAGCGGGTCGGCCACGGGCAAGTGTTGGTTCAGCGTGGGCGTGTTGTGGTCGGCGGTGGCGTAGGTACGTTCGGCAAACAAAACAGGCGCGTTACGGCCTTCCAGCCCCAAAAACGCCACCGGGCTGGTTACTTCGTGAATAAAATGCCGGTCGATAAAAAACACGTCGGGACCATCGGCAATGTGCCGAATCACGTGCGCATCCCAGACTTTATCGAACAGCGTGGTGGGGGTAGGCATAGTAAACTGGTTTATGTCCACAAAGGTGCCGGTATATTACCAACGCCGCGTCCCGCTGTTCGTTCAAGAAATAGCGATTTTAGTTCAAACGAACTGTTTGGGCGGAAAGGGGTGTACTGTTTAACGGGGTCTGCCTCTATTCGGGCAAATCAGGCTAAAGCTCATCCAGTTTTTTCAAAAATTCGCTGAATGGTCTGCCCTTCATTTTCTCCTGTTCAATCAGCCGCACTTCTTTCGCGCCCTGCCGGATGTTGGCAATTACCTCTTCGTCGGTATCCTCGTCCGGTTCGGGTTCCTGAACTTTGATGTAGGAGAGATGACTGAGGATGTCCTTGATGAACTTCAGTTTTTTGTTCGGAATCTCTAAAACGAGCGTTGCCATCGTACTGTTGGGTGTTGGTTTACAATTAAAGATAGCCAAAAGGTGGGTTCGCGCAGTTCGTTCCAGGTACGTGTCGGCCAGGGAAAAAGAGTATTTATGGCACAAAAAAGCCCGCAAACCATTGATTTGCGGGCTTGTGCCGAAGGCGAGACTCGAACTCAACACTAAAACCCCCAAAGGGCCGCAATATAGGGTGCTAGGGGCTATTTTCGGCCAGTTCATTATGCCATTCAGCCTCATTTGTCTGCCATTTTTCTTGCCACGTTTAGCGGCATAATTTGAGGCCCGCCTGTATTAACTGGCTGATGTCTTTCCCAACGATCTGCTCACCGTCGAGCGTTTTCCAACCCTTATCGGCGGCGACTTGCCGGGCCGCTCCATTTAGAGCATACATACCCAGGTTGGTACGCATAACCACGTGTTGCCCATCCAGGCAAAGCACTTCGGCTTTGGTTATGGAGGTGAACGGCCAGGCATCTTTCAGGTCGGCCCGCGTAAAGACCTGGCCCTGGGCAGATTCCCTGGTGGTAGTTGCATCGGAGCAACCGGCCAGTAGACACACAACTAAGTAGAAGTAATACTTCATCGTACCGCCTCGGCTACTTTCATGGTGATCTTCCACATGCAGTGGATTTCGTTGGCGGGAACGGTGATGTGGCCGTACTTCTCGTTATCGCTCCAGAGCGTTAACGTGCCTGCCGTGGTGATCTCGTTGGTCTTGATGCGCTTAACCACGAACCGATTGTTCCCGTAAATGATGGCGTAGACCGCGCCCGATTCATACCGAATATCGTCGGTGGCCACGGCTTCGCCCAGTACCAGTGCGCCCGATTTAATCTCTGGCTCCATGCTGTCGCCCTGCACCTCGATGACCAGGTGCTTTTCTGTGATAGCCACCAGGGGCAGAAAAACGGGGTAGGTCTCTTCGATCCAGGAGGTTTTGCAATCTGAGTAGAGCATAGTGGGCATTCCGGCCTGTGC
>JAYUKZ010000354.1:0-29812 GCA_043763995.1 Fibrella sp. | reverse complement strand
ACAGCTACTTCAGTACCCCAGTGGTTTTGCCGAAAAAACGCTTCCACGCACCTACCAGCACTGCCACTGCGCCGAAGCCCGCGCCAAACCAGAGCCAGAGCCAGGGCGATAGCGGTGCGGTAGGCACTTCGGTAATAACAAGCAACTGGTTGGGCTTTTGGTTGGTCAGCACCTGCTTTTTGCCGCCCGTCCAGGTCACAATCACCGAATCGACAACGGTGGCCGACCCCAACCCCACGTGCGCAATGGTCGAGTTTTGGGAGAGGTGGCTCGACGCGCCCCCGTCAATTTCGCGGAGCATATGCCGCCCGCCGGCCACCACCTCCACCCGGCAACCCAGTCCGTGCATTTCGGCCTCCAGGCCCTTCAGAGCCACTTTCAGCCAGTTGCCGTTGGCCAAATCGTTTCGGTAAAGGTGCGTAGCGGAGGGCACCGGGTAGTCGAGCACCGGCACCTGATTCACCACCAGCAAATCCAGATCGCCGTCGTTTTCCAGGTCAAACACCACCGACCCGCGCCCGATGCCGTAATCGTTCAGGCCCAGGGCGCGGGCGTTTTCGCGGAACGTACCGTTTTGGTTCTCGAAATACGCATCGGCCATCGGGATGCTGTTGGGGTTCAGGTCGCCGTTGGCCACAAACAAATCCAGGTCGCCGTCGTGGTCGAAATCGGCGAAGTTGGCCCCCCAGCTAATGGCCAGGTACGCCAGGCCGAGCCGACCGGTCTGGTCCAAAAACGGCTGGCCCGGCCCCTGACTCACCATGAGCTTGTTGAACCGAATATTGGTGAAATAGTAGTCCAGCCGCCCGTCGTTGTTGATGTCGCCCACGGCGGTACCCATCGAATTAATGGGCAAATCGAGCTTTAGCTTTGGGGCCACGTCGAGGAATTTTTGGCGCGAATACTGGTTTTCGAGCAGCAGGTTGGGCGTTCGTTTGTAGCCGAAATCGTGGTTCACCAGCAGGTCTGCGTCCCCGTCGTTGTCGTAGTCGGTAAACACGCCGCCAAAGCCGAACCCCTTGAACGTCAAGCCGTAATCGGCGTACACATCCTCGAATTTCTTCCCGCCCCGGTTCAGCAGCAGGTAGCCTTTGGCGGTTTGGGTGGCACTGACAATGGTGGCATCGTTGATGTAGGTGAGGTTGCCGGTAAACGCGCTGAAGTAATTGCCCACGTACAAATCGGGAAAACCGTCGGCGTTAATATCACCAAAACTGGCCCCCGTGCTGAACGAAATCATCTGGTCGAGGCCGTACTCTTTGGTCGCATTGCGGAACATCGGCCCCGTGCCGGAGGTGTTGCCCGTGTGCAGAAAGAGCAGGTTCATGGCGCGGGGAATTCGCGGAACGCCGCCCGGCTGTTTTTTGCCCTTCGTGGTAATGGTCGTGACGAACAGATCCACAAAGCCATCGCGGTTCACGTCGGCGGCAGTTACACCCTGCGTCACAAATCCCCGGCTGAGAGTCAGGCCCGATTGGGCATACACGTTGGTAAATCCGGCGTGTTTACCGCCCCGGTTGCCGTTGTTCAGGTACAGCGCGTCGTCGTTCATGCCGCCGGTAATAAACAGGTCTTCAAACCCGTCGCGGTTCACGTCCAGCGCACAGGCCCCGCCGCCAAACATGCCTTCATAAACCCTGAACTGATGGCTGATGCCCGCCTGGGCGGTGATGTCTTTGAAAGGGGTTGCAGGGACCGTTTGCGCCAGCGCGGCGAAGGGAAGCAGGAGGAGGAGAGTTTTGTGCATGTGGGGGGGGGGTGGAGTTGTGGGTTGGTCGTATCGTATTCGGCGTATTGGACGCGGCCCAGGGCGGAGGCAAGCCCGGACGCGGGATCGCCCGCCTCTACAATGCCGTCATTGAAACAGATTACCATTTTGTATGATGGTGCCTGTGTAGAGACCGGTACGCCGGTGCGGCGATACATCGCGTCTCAGCCGTGCGCGAAGCCTATGCCGATACCAATACACACCCAAACACCCCCCTATCGCCGCGCCAGCCCCGCCGTTTTCCAACGCAAACTGTTGATATTCTGCCCAATTTGTTTGCCCTGATTCAACCCCGCCTGGTTATCCTGTTGGGTATGAATACCGCCGTAGAAGCGTGAATTGGCCGTTTCTTCGGCTACCTGCCAAAACGAGGCGAAGGTGCGGGCCTTAAATTCGGTGTTGCGCAGGCGGTCGCGGGGGCGGGTGGCGTGGGCGTTGTCGGTCAGGGCGAGGCGGGGGCCGTAGAGGTCGGCCAGCACGGTAGCGGCGGCGGCGGCCTGAATGGCGTGGCCCGACGGGAAGGCCGGAAAGGGCGGTTCAGGCCAAAACGAGTTCCACTGCGGGTCAATGTGTTGGGGCACAAAGGTGTTGGGGCGTTCGGTAAAAAACCGGTATTTCCATTTCCAGCAGTCAATAAACGCATCGGCCACGGCCATGCCCACACGGGCGTAGGTTTCGGCGCAACGTACCAGGGGCGGATTGGTTTTCCGCACGGCAAGCGTGGCCAGGTAATACGAGTGGCCGGGCGGCGTGAAGGTCTCGTCGGGGTCGTCGCTCCACCAGATAGCGGCTTCCTTTTCGGCCTGGGTCAGCGTTTTTTCCTTGTCATACACAGCTTTGTGCTGCGCGAAATAGGCCGAGGTTCGGGCCGTATCATACGGGATAAACGCCGGGGCAGTCAGGCGGGTATCGGCGGGCACAAATGGCCGGTTTTCGCCCCAATGCGGGTGCAGGGGGTAGTGACTGAACGACTGGGCGTAGAGCGGTGGTTTCCAGCCTCCGGGGCGGTTGGGGTGGGTC
The DNA here is from genome assembly GCA_043763995.1 of Fibrella sp. GTDB lineage: Bacteria > Bacteroidota > Bacteroidia > Cytophagales > Spirosomataceae > Fibrella. Next base: position 27,024 of record JAYUKZ010000354.1, on the reverse strand, counting down.
ATGCCCTTGTCGAAATTGCGCAGATACGCCCGGTGCCCCCCGTCCGACTGCGACCAGGCGAAGATGCGCCCCGCCACCAGCCGCCCAAACTCTACCGAGGGTTTCACGGTAGTTTTGTTGGGCAGCACCGCCGAGGTTTGTTCGTAAATAACCCGTTCCAGCGAGTCGATTCGGCGTTTATTATCGTCGGAAGTCTGGTTGTAGAGATGTTTCAGGATGTAGGCTTGCCCGGCGTTGAGGGCCAGAACGGCATCAATGGGTTGCGCCGGGCGCGGAATACTGGCCAGCCCGTTGAGTTGCCCCCCCGCCAACGACTCGTAACCGGGACTGGCGGGCACCACTGATTCGTACATCGTCAGACCTACGTATCCCAGGCAGCGCGAGGCGTAGGTGGGCGTGTTGGCGGGCGTATTTTTGGTGATAAACAGCGTCATGTCGGCCCAGGCCGTGGCTACCTGCTGCCCGGTTGGGCGCGGCGCGGGGCGACAACCCACCGCCAGCAGAGCCAGCGCGGCCAGGTACGTTGCCAAGCGCACAGAACGCCGGTTGCGGTGTTTATGGCCGTTCATATGCCCTCAGTTTTCCTTCGTTTATGCCGAACAACAGCTTATTTCCTAGTGGCAGTACCGCCCGCACGTCGCCGGTAAGGCGCAGACCGGAGCGGGCCTGTTCTACGTACTTAAAGTTACCACGGCCATCGTTTCGGAGCAAGACCCCGTAGTTGGCATCCTGCTTGCCCAGCCTGATTTTGGCGTGGCGGTTGTTGCCGCACAGCAGCACGTCCAGCGTCCCGTTTTGGTCATAATCCAGCGGCGTTATCGTGTGGACGGGGGCATACTGCGCTTCTTCCGGCAACGCTACCGACACGTACCTGGCGGTTTTTCCACTTAGAAAACAACTGGTTTTCAGGCAGTTGGCGGTCAGGCGTTTGGCTTTGGCCAGCCCGTCGCCGAAGATGGTTTCCATCGTGGCATCGGCGAAACTGGCATAGTCGGGGTAGCGAGCGCGGTAGCCACCAATCTGGTTCAGCAGTTCGTCCCGCGTCACGTAGGGGTAGGCTTTGCCTTGCACGTAGCTGCACAGCACCGGCTCCACTGACCCGTTTTTGTCGAAATCGGCGTAGAATAAATCGGCGGGTTGTGCGTCGCTGGCCCGAATCTGCGAATTGGTGCCCCAATTACCCACAAACAGGTCGGGTTTGCGGTCGTTGTTGAGGTCGGCCACGGTCAGTTTGTTCCACCAGCCCCGGCAGGGTTCGGCAAAATAGGTGGCGGTCTGGTTCACCAGTTTACCGCCCACCACGCCAAACACCGTGATGGGCATCCACTCGCCCACCACCACCAGTTCAGGTACGTTGTCCAGGTTCAGATCGGCCCAGGCGGCATCTGTCACCATGCCAATGTACTGAATGTCAGCCGATAACAAAGCCGTTTTGTCAGAAAAACGGGGTTGCCCGTCGGGGCCGTTACCTTCGTTGACGAGCAAATAACTAGCGGGCGTTTCGGGGTAGCGGCCCGGCACCACGCGCCCGCCCACAAACAAATCGGGCCGCCCGTCGCGGTTAATGTCGCCCACGGCCACGCACCCTTTGCTGCCCGGTACGTTGGGCAGGGCGTTGGGGCTGCGCCGGAAATTGCCGCGCCCATCATTCAAATACAACCGGTCTTGTAGCAAGGGCGTTTTGCCCTCGGCGGGCAGATCATGGTAGCCGCCCGACGCTACGTAGAGGTCGGGCGAACCGTCGGCGTTGGCATCCAGAAACGCCGCCGCCCCGTCGTGACACCCCTTATCGGCCTCGAAGTCGGGCGTTTTTACGGCCACGAACCGGTCGTTTTTTTGGTGCAAAAACAACGTACCTGGCTCTCCGGCCCCGCCGCCCACGAAAATATCGTCCAGCCCATCGGCGTTCACGTCGGCGTTTGCCATGCAGGGGCCACTGTGCGAAAACTCGTTGGTGAGCAGCGTTTGGCGGTCAAAATCGTTCACCCGTTGGGGCGCGTCGGTCACGGCAATGGGGGCAGTTATTTCCCGAAAAAACATTTTCTGCGCCGGAACGCGGGTCGTTGCGGTGGGCCGGGCGTTGGCTTCGTTGAGCGTCAGAACCTGGTTCACCAGTACGTTGGCCAGCATCTGAACTTTTCCAGTCGGCCACGTAACCAGCAGAGAATCAACTTTTTTCACGGCCCCCAGCCCAAAATGCAGCACCGGCGACACCGCCGAAAGGTAGCCCCGCGCCAGGGTCTGTTGCTGCGTTTGTTGTTGTCCCCGCGCCCGCACCGTCACCGTGGCCCCAATGCCCTGCGTGTTGCCGCCGCCACCCGCCAGCCGCACGGCCAGGTACGTTTGCGGGTTGCGCTGTTGGCTTTCGTTGCGGTACACCAGCGCGGGTGCGTTGATGTTGTTGACCAGCAAATCCAGATCGCCGTCATTATCCAGGTCGGCGTAGGCGGCTCCGTTGCTGTTGCCGGGCATGGCCAACCCCCAGTGGGCCGACTCGTTGCTGAACGATTTTCCGTGCTGGTTTTTAAAGCCGTAGTTGGTCACGTTCGAGGCGGGCATGTGGCTGATGATTTCGAGCACGTCCTGCCGTTGCAACCGCCCCCGGCTCTGCACAAAATCGTCCATGTACTTGATGAAATCCAGGTTGGTGTAGTCCCTGACGTAGCCGTTGCTGACGAAGATATCTTTCCAGCCATCATTGTCGAAATCAGCCAGGAGGGCGGCCCAACTCCAATCGGTGTTCGACACGCCCTGCTGCTGCCCCACTTCGCTGAAAAACGGGATGCTGCCGCCGGTGCCGGTGCTTGTGCCGTTGTTGAGATGCAGCATATTCCGCATGTACTGATAATAAAAACCAGAGCGCAGGTTGAGGTCAAATTTGGCGAAATTATCCGGGGCCATCAGCAGTTTCTGGCGGCGGTTGTCTTCGGGCAGCATATCGAGCGTGAAAATGTCGGCCCGCCCGTCGTTGTTCACGTCGGCCACGTCGTTGCCCATCGAAAACTGGCTCGTGTGGCCAATACTTTGCTGAATCTGGTTCGTAAACCGCCCGTTTTTGTCGTTGATGTACAGATAGTCGGGTACGGCGTAATCGTTGGAGACGTAGAAATCGGGCCAGCCATCGTTGTTCACGTCGCCAATGCCCAGGCCCAGGCCGTAGCTCAGGGCCGAGCCGTTTACGCCCGCTTTCAGGGTCACGTCAACGTACCTGTCGCCCGTTCGGTTGAACACCCGCAAGCCGCGTTCGGGGTCGTCGGTGGCCAGCAGGTCGGCAGTGCTGGCTTCGTTCAGGATGGGCAGATTTTTGGGGTTGTGGTTCAACAGGAGCATATCCAGGTCGCCGTCACGGTCGTAATCCAGAAAGTACGCCTGGTTGCTGAAACCGGGGTGGTCGAGGCCGTATTGTGCCGCCTGTTCGGCGAAGCGGGGCACGCCATTAGCATTATTGCCCTGATTGACAAAGAGTTGGTTGGCGCGTTTTTCGGGCGGCAGCATCCCCGAATAGCAGAGGTAGAGGTCGAGTTTTCCGTCGGCGTTGATGTCTACCAGGGTCACGCCGGTTTTCCAGGGGCCGGGCCGTCCGCCCGCCCCGCTGGCCTCGGTCACGTCTGTAAACCGGAACGCGCCGCCGGGCTGTTTGCCCCGGTTGAGGTACAGTTTATTGTCGGATAAATTGGCCGTGAAATAGGCATCCACGAAGCCATCGCCGTTCAGGTCGCCGGTGGCCACGCCGCCGCCGTTATAGAAATATTCGTAGACCAGAATGTTGGTGTTCAGGCCCTCGGTAAGCATATTTTGAAAGTTGATACCCGTTTGCGTGGCCGGGAGGCTGGTAAACAACGGGGCCGCCGCCGACCCAGGCGCATCCACGCCGGGCGTGGATGCGCCTGGGTCGTTAGCAGGGCGTTGTTCGCAACTGAGCAGCAGGGCCAGCGCGGGCAAGAGGACGAAGGTCTGGCGGGGCATAGGGGTACGGAAAAGGCAAGCGGGCAGGGTTACGCCGACAATAAACTACCCGGTTCACCCACCGTTTCGGAAAAACAGATGGACAAACCGGGTAGCTAATTTACGCAGGAATCGGTTTACCGTTTCGCGATCAGTACCCCGGATTTTGGGTCAGCTTGGCGTTGCGGTTCATTTCGTTCCGGCTGATGGGGCGGTAATACATTTTATCGTCCCACCGGCGGGTTTCGTTCTGCGTGTTGTCAACCACTTTGTAGGTGTAGTTGTACTTGGCTTTGTCGAAGCGGTAGGGCGTGTTGGGCGTGGCTCCGGGCTTCAGTTTGGCCTGCACGTTGATAGATTTGATGCCCCGGCCCACGGTTTGCGGCGCAATCAGCCACCGCCGCCCGTCGTGGTAGCGGTGCTCTTCGTAGGCCAGTTCCACGCGGCGTTCGTTCTGGTACCGCGCCAGCAATGCCGCCCCCGACTCGGTCACGGCGGGCATACCGGCCCGGAACCGGATTTTGTTGAGCCAGGTACGTGCCTCGGCATCGTCGCCGGTGGCCAAAGACGCTTCCACGTAGTTGAGCACCACTTCCGAATACCGGATGAACGGCCACGGAATCACCTGCGCACTCGACTGGTTGTCGGGCAAGTTTGGGTCGGGGTCAATAAATTTGCGAATGTAGTAGGCCGTGCGGCTTCCGTTCCAGTTCTCCACTTCCGACTCGCGGGTGTCGATGCCGTTGACAGTGCCGCCTTTGCCATCGTCATAATAGCCGGTCTGAATCTGGTTGGCCGGGTCTTTGGCGGCTACGTCGGAGGGGCGGGGTTTCCAGTTCGAGCCGTCGTAAAGAATGGAGGCGTAGAAACGCGGGTCGCGGTTGGTGTAAGGGTCGGCGGCGTGTGCCGGTTTGTCCCAGTCGAATTTGGTACCGTCCATCATCTCGTAGTCATCCACCAGTTGCTGCACGGGCGTGTTGCCGGCCCAGTTGTGGTAGCCGTTGGGGCCGTTATTGATGCCGTGGTGCAGCCCGCCCATAGGCCAGTTTCCCTCCTGTGTCCAGAGTGGCGAGAGGGTTCGGAAGAAAATCAACTCCGAGGCCGCGCCGGGGTCGGCGGCGGCACTGCGCCCGCCCATGGCAATGGCCATGTAGTTCATGCGGCCGTCTGTGGCCGTGGCCGGGGCGGCCAGGTTCAACTTATAGCCCTTACCCGCACCGGCATCCAGAGCCGCTTTGGCAGCGGCCCGCGCCGCCACCCACCGCGCCGTTTGGCTGTCGGTGGTGTAGGCAAACAGGTTCAGGTTTGGAGCCGAAGCAAAGGCCGGTGCTTTGGCCCGTAGCTTGGCGGCATCGTGCAGGTCGCTGGCGGCATACATCAGCACCCGCGCCTTCAGCGCAAGAGCCGCCAGTTTGTTGGCCCGCCCGTCTTCGGGGCTTTTACCCTCCAGTAGTTGCGCCGCTTTGTCGAGGTCGGCCACGATGAACTTCACGCAGTCTTCATACGAACTGCGGGCAATGGTATAGTCCTGGTTCAGGTCGTAGGTTTTGGCCACCAGGGGTACACCGCCGTAGAACCGCAGGAGTTGCTGGTAGTAGTAGGCCCGCAAAAATAGGGCCTCGCCCGTAAGCTGGTCTTTCAACGCAGTGTTGGTAAACGTGGCCGTGGGCAGTTTTTCCAGGGCTACGTTGGCTTGCCGGATGGCCAGGTACATATTACCCCACTCGTAGGTGCTGCTTTGCCAGGCCATATTGCCGGGCGTTTCGGTAGCCTCGGTAAAGGTGTTGATGTTACGGCCAGAGTGCGTAAACATGGCCTCGTCCGTGACCGAGGCCAGGCCCTGCTCTTCATAGCCGCCGTAGCCCAGGTAGGAGTAGACATTGAACACAAACGCCTGTGCCAGAGCACCGTCGGCCCAGGTAGCTTCGCTGGAAATCTTGTCCAGCGGTTGCGTATTGAGGAAGTCCTTGTTGCAGGAGAGCACCACACCGACAAGGCTCGCCAGGAGCAGCGGCATTGTCCAGATTGACTTGATTAGTTTTTTCATGGTTTTCATGGATTGGAATGCACCCCCGGCTGGTTGCCGAAGGCGCAGGTACGTGCTTAAAAACTTAACGATACGCCGGTATTCAGCACACGCTGTTGCGGATAAATCTGCCCGTTGCCCGTGTTGGTTTCGGGGTCGTAGATGTTCTGGGCGGCAAACGTGAGCACGTTTTGGCCACTGACAAACACCCGCGCCGGTCCCAGGCCCATACGGCTCAAAACGGCGGCGGGCAGGGTGTAGCCCAACGAAATATTCTTGAGCCGGATGTAATCTTTGCTGAACACAAAGTTGCTGTTGTTGCCAAAATTACCGCCCGTGTAGTACGTGTCGCCCCGGCTGGCTAGCCGTGGGTACGTGCCGCTGGGGTTGTCAATGCTCCAACGGTTGTCGTGGCTGTACTTGAGGTAGTTGCCAATGTCGCCCGATTCGGTCTGGATGAACAAGATAGCCCCCGTGGCTCCCTGAAACAGAATATTCAGGTCGAAATTCTTGTACTTAAAGTCCATCGTGACCCCGAAGTTGAACGTGGGTACGCTGTTTTTGTCGCTCCGGGTGGCATCGTCGGCGGTGATTTTTCCGTCGCCGTTGGTGTCCTTAATCCGCAGGTCGCCTGGCAGCAGTTTACCCGTCACGCCGCTGTAGTCGATCTTGTTCTCGCCAATGGCCGCCTGGTCGCGGAAGGCCCCGTCGGCCTGAAAAATGAGCGGCGCACCAATGGGTTTGCCCTCCATGCGCTGGTTGTCGGGCGCACCGGGCACTTCGTCCATAAACACCACTTTGTTTTTGGCATAGCCGCCGTTTACGCCCATCCGCATTCCGAGGCCACTAGCCGTTTTGTGGTTGTAGCCCAGGCTGAACTCGAAGCCCCGGTTATCGACCCGCCCCAAATTCACCGGTGGCAGCAACGTGTTGATACCCGATGAAGCCGGGGTAGACCCCGTTTTCTGAATCAGGATCTGGTCGCGCTTATTGTAGAAAAATTCCAGCACCACGTCTATTTTGCCGTTGAGCAGTGTAGCATCAATACCCAGGTTGTAGTTATTGGCCCGCTCCCAGGTGAAATTGGGGTTGGCCAGCACCGTTTCGCCCAGCGTCGTGACTACGTTGCCGTTGATGGGGTACTGCCCGAACCCATACGTAGAGAGGTAAGCGTATTCCTGCAACTGGTTGTTAAAGAACACCTGGTCGTTACCCATTTGCCCGTAGCTGGCCCGCAGTTTCAGGTAGTCGATGGCCGGTACCTTGAAAAAAGGCTCCTGGCTGATGTTCCAACCCAACAGAAGACCGGGAAAAAACCCGAACCGGTTCGACTCCGGGAAGATGTACGACCCGTCGTATCGCCAGATGAACTCGGCCAGGTATTTTTCTTTGTAAGCATACTGCGCCCGCCCGTAGTAGCCCAGTCGCGCCCGGTTGAACGCGCTGCCACTGGTGTTCTGCTGAATGGCCCCCCCGGCAAACAACTGGTCGATGGCGGGCGAGATGAAATTGCGGCGGTAGGCCAGAAAACCCGACCCCGTGAAAATTTCTTTCGTCACCCCCGTTAGCAGGTTGAGCTGGTGCCCACCCGCAAACTGACGGTCGTAGTTGAGCATGGCGGTCATGTTGGTGTTCAGCACCTCGCCATACTGTTGCTGCAACCGGGGGTCGGTGAAGTTCGACCGGATGGCTCCCACCAGCTTGGGCGTAACGCCGTCAGCTTCGTAAGTCGCTTTGTCCCAGGAGTATAACGACCACGGAGTCTGCCACGTTTTGACGACCTGACTGCCTTTGTCAATCGCGCCCGACAGCGTGAGGCGCAGGCCCTTCACCCAGGGGTTGGTGATATCAACGGCACCGTTGGCCTGCACATAGTCGGCGGGGTTATCAACGTAGCCCGTGGCGTTGGTGGTGATCACGATGGGGTTTTGGCCGTTCTCGATGTCGGGGCCGGGCAAGCCGTTGGGCCACACCGCCGGTTCGCCGGGGCGGCCCCGCATTAGCATTCGGAAAATGGAACCAGACCCTTCGGTAGGCAACCGCCGCTGTTCGCGCCGCACCATGATGTTCATGTTGGCCGAAATGTAGGGGTTAATTTTCGCGTCGACGTTGGTGCGGAAATTGTACTGACTGAAGTTGGTGGCCGAATTTTTATAGACGGCATCCTGCGTCAGGTACCCCAACGAGGCGAAGTAACGAACGCTTTCGGAACCCCCCGAAATGCTCAGGTTGTGACGTACTTGGGGCGCAAAGGTGCGAAAAGCCGCATCGAACCAGTTGGTATTGGGGTACCGCCATATATCTGACCCGTCGGCAAATTTTTTCAGCGCGTCCGGGCTGTAGTTGGCACTCAGGGGCTGAATACCGGCGGTGGGCGAGGCGTAACGGCCCGTGGTTTTGATGGCGGTGGAAGCAGCGTTCCATTCCGCCGCCGGGATAGATTTGTAGATCGGCAACTCGTTCATGATGTTGGCGTATTCCACGGCGTTGGCCATTTTCGGAATCACTGTGGGTTGCGTGGCCCCGAAGTTGAAGTCGTAGCTGACCACGGGTTTGCCCGCTTTGCCGCGCCGGGTTGTGACCAGAATGGCCCCGTTGGCGGCCCGTGCGCCGTAGATAGCCGCCGAGGCATCTTTCAGCACCGAAATCGACCCAATATCATACGACGACAGGCGGCCCAGCCCCCCGTCGCGGTCGGGTATCCCGTCGATGACAATCAGCGGGCTGCTGTTTCCCAGCGTATTGGTTCCCCGGATGTTGATCGTGGTCTGGTCGCGTCCCGGTTCACCGCTGGGCTGCACCACCACCAACCCCGGCAACCGCCCGGCCAGCGAACTGCCCAGTTCGGCCACGGGAGCCTGCACAAGCCGGTCGCCCTGCACGGCCACCACGGCCCCGGTTACAGTGGCTTTTTTCTGCGTACCGTAGGCCACCACCACCACTTCGTCGAGCGTGCTGGCTCCCGGCTGCATGGCAATGTTGAGGGAGGTTTGTTTACCCACCGGAATCTGCTGTGAAGCAAAGCCCACGTAGGACAGCACCAACACAGAACTGGCATTTTTGACGTTGATGGCGAATTGCCCGTTGGCATCGGAGGTGGCTCCGTTGGTGGTGCCTTTCTCCACGATACTCACGCCGGGCAGGCTTCCGCCGGTCTCGTCGGTCAGTTTGCCGCGCACATTGATCTGCGCCGAAGCCGCTACCGACAGCAGGGCCAGCACGAGCACCAGCAGCCCCCGCATGGGGTGAAGCCACTGGCTACGGCACATCCGGGATGGGGTGACGTATAGACTTTGTAGAAAATTCATAGATGAGTTAGTTTAAGGTTTGATACTTTTGATTGACTTATCAGGTTACAATCGTGAAAAAGGTTGATTCATAGGCTGTTAGAGGAAAGGTCAGAACACATATTTGCACTAATAAGCAGCAAAGTGATATTTTTTAACCATTCCTTAACAAGAAAAAAAATGTTTTTTTTAGAATAAATGTAACTTTTTGGTCACAATCATACTGAGCAGAGTTGTTTCCAACGCAAAAAACCCCCGCCCATATTGGCCTTATGGCTGATTGGCAACAACATCGATATGATCTGGAACAAGCTCGGTTGCGGGGCGTTAACGGTATTCACAGGCTACTATCTAAGCTTGATGTCGCTTAACGAGTACCTAACTTTACAGCGCACAACATACCTCGCGTCTCTACAAACAAACAAACAATGAAAATTCTCCTTACCGGTGCCAACGGCCTACTGGGGCAAAAACTGGTCAATCTACTGGTTCAACAGCCTGACGTTGAGTTGGTTGCCACTGCCAGAGGCTATAACCGACTGCCCATTACAGACGGTTATACGTACCTGCCGATGGACATCACTGACCGCGACCAGGTGCTGGACATCATGGATCAGGTACGTCCCGATGCCGTGATTCACGGGGCGGCCATGACCGATGTTGATAAATGCGAACTGGATAAAGAAAACTGCTGGGCGCAGAACGTGACCGCCACCGAATACATCGTGGAAGCCTGCCGGGCCGTGGGGGCGTTTTTGTGCCACGTCTCTACCGATTTCATTTTCGACGGGGCCGATGGGCCGTATTCCGAGGAAGCCGAGGGCAACCCGATTAGTTTTTACGGCTGGAGCAAATATGCCGCCGAAAAGGTGGTCATGCGGTCGGGGTCGGGCCGGGCCGCTGGTGCGGGCGTTCCGTTGCGGTGGGGCATTGCCCGCACGGTACTCGTCTACGGCATTGCCCACGACATGAGCCGGAGCAACATTATTCTGTGGGTGAAAAAATCGCTGGAAGAAGGCAAAACTATTCGCGTGGTGACCGATCAATTCCGCAGCCCCACCCTGGCCGAAGACCTGGCGATGGGCTGTGCGCTGATAGCCCGAAAACAGGCCGAAGGTATTTTCAATATTTCGGGAAAAGAAGTCCTGACCCCCCACGAAATGGCCCTGCAAACGGCCCATTTTTTCGGCCTGGATACATCGCTGATTCAGGAGGCCACCGCCGCCACCTTCACGCAAACGGCCCGCCGTCCGCCCCGCACCGGGTTCATCATCAGCAAAGCCCAAACCCAGCTTGGCTACGCGCCCCGCAGCTTTGCCGAGGGCATTGCCATCCTGGCCGGGCAGATCTCAGGTACGTAAGTTGAGGTTGTTATGACCAAGAAGAAACCCAAATATTACGTGGTCTGGCAGGGGCGGCAAACGGGCGTGTTCGACAGTTGGGAGACGTGCAAAAAACAGGTCGATGGCTTCGATAAGGCGGTTTTTAAATCGTTCGATAGCCGAAACGAAGCCCTGAAAGCCTACACCGACGACCCGCGCCGGTACATGGGCACAGGTCAGAAAAAAAAGCCGCAACTCAAACTGTCCGACCTTCAGCGGCCCCCCATCGAAGACAGCGTGGTGGTGGATGCCGCCTGGAACACCGCCACCGGCGACATGGAATACCAGGGCATTTATTTGCCCACCCGCGAGAAGATTTTCCACCGGGGGCCGTATGCCGACGGGACCAACAACATCGGCGAATTTCTGGCCATTGTTCACGCATTGGCCCTGCTCGACCAGCGGAAAAGTGATTTGCCCGTTTATTCCGATTCGCGCACGGCTATTAGTTGGGTAAAGAAGCAGAAAGCCAACACCAAACTAGACCCCACCCCCCGCAACGCCGAGCTGTTTGAACTACTGGCCCGCGCCGAAACCTGGCTGACCACCCACCGGTTTGTGAACCCCATCCTGAAATGGGAAACCACCGAATGGGGCGAAAACCCCGCCGATTTTGGCCGGAAATAGCCCATTATTCCCGTAAATCTGTTTTCATTTGATCGATCTGCGGGAATAATCAGTTCAGATTCAACCCGAATAATACGCCGAACCAGGGGCGTTGCTGATAAATCCAGACGTGGCGGTTTTGGTCCATCAACTGGTCAACACCCACGGCCAGGCCAATGTTGAAAATCCGGGCATCGTAAATCGTAGCGATACCCACATCCAAAATAACGCCTTCATATTCGATACCGACCGGCACACGGGTCACAAAGTCGGTGATGGCCGTTGACCCCACACCCGCGAAAATTCCGTAGCCAAAGCCCCGGCTCTGCAACTGCCGGACGGAATACGTCGGCGTAATGACTTTCACCTTGTAGTTGAACAGGTCGATGCGCCGCCCCAGGTAGAGCGCGGCGTTAAAATTGGAATTGAGTTGCGCTGGGAGGCCATTGCGCGGGGGTCTGACTTTGAACGGCAGTGTGAACACATCGGCATCCACCGAACGGCGGGAAAACGTCCAGTCGCGGTAGGTTTCGCGGCTAATCCGTTGCGGTTGATCGCGGTTTTGACTTAGCAGTTGGAGCGTGTCGCCGGGGTCAATAACGTAGACCTTCTCCTGCGGGCGGTGCATCTGTTTGTTTATCTGATAGAAATCTGGCTCCAGCATACCCGGCGAAACGGCCACCCGACAACTGCCCATCAGCAGCAACAGAACAAAAAGCGTGGATAGCAAACGAAGCCGGTTCAGGTCAACCATAGCACGGAAAGACGGGGTTTAACCGGCCACAAAAGTACACTGCACCACCATACGGGATACGTCCAGGTACGTGTTTTCGGTTTGTTTTTAGCGGGAAAAGGCGGGTGAGCAGCAGGTGGTCAATTCTTAGAATAGTCTAAGAAAACAGGTCTATGTTGGGCTTCAAACGGTGTTTTATCGAACTTTACCGCTACCTTTGCGCCCGAAAATTGATCTCACAACTAACGATTACGAACTCGATATGGTGTCTGTAAGACCCGATGAGGTGTCGGCTATCCTTCGTGCCCAGCTTGCCGGGGCGCAAACCGAAGCTGAACTCGAAGAAGTAGGTACGGTGCTGCAAATTGGCGATGGGGTGGCGCGTATCTACGGCTTATCTAAAGTGCAGGCCGGTGAACTCCTCGCCTTTGATAACGGCTTACAAGCCCTTGCCCTGAACCTGGAAGAAGATAACGTCGGGGCCGTGTTGCTCGGCGACTATTCGGGCGTGAAAGAAGGTGATACCGTGAAACGTACCCGCCAGATTGCCTACGTCAACGTGGGCGAAGGTATTTTGGGCCGCGTGGTAAATACCCTGGGCCTGCCCATCGACGGGAATGGCCCCATTCAGGGCGAAACCTTCGAGATGCCCCTGGAGCGCAAAGCCCCCGGCGTAATCTACCGCCAACCCGTGACCGAACCCCTCCAAACGGGCATAAAAGCCATCGACGCGATGATCCCCATCGGGCGGGGCCAACGCGAACTGATTATTGGCGACCGCCAGACGGGCAAAACCGCCGTGGCCATCGACACGATCATCAACCAACGCGAATTTTACGACAAAGGCGAACCCGTTTTCTGTATTTACGTGGCTTGCGGCCAAAAAGCGTCGACCATCAAACAAATTGAAGCCACCCTGCGCCGCGCCGGGGCTATGGACTTCACCGTGATTGTGGCCGCCGCCGCCTCTGATCCTTCGCCGATGCAGTTTTTCGCGCCCTTCACCGGTGCGGCCATCGGCGAGTATTTCCGCGACACGGGTCGGCCTGCGCTGGTTGTATACGACGACCTTTCGAAACAGGCCGTTTCGTACCGCGAAGTGTCGCTGCTGTTGCGCCGCCCACCGGGCCGCGAAGCCTACCCCGGCGATGTGTTTTACCTCCACAGCCGCCTGCTGGAGCGGGCCGCCAAGATTAACCAGAACGACGACATTGCCCAGAGCATGAACGACCTGCCACCAAGCCTGATTGGCAAAGTGAAAGGCGGTGGTTCGCTCACGGCCCTGCCCATCATTGAAACGCAAGCGGGCGACGTGTCGGCGTATATTCCCACGAACGTGATCTCGATTACCGACGGGCAGATTTTTCTGGAATCGAACCTGTTCAACGCCGGTATCCGGCCCGCCATCAACGTGGGTATTTCGGTGAGCCGCGTGGGGGGTAACGCGCAGATCAAGTCGATGAAAAAAGTGGCCGGTACGTTGAAACTCGATCAGGCGCAGTTCCGCGAGTTGGAAGCCTTTGCCAAGTTCGGCTCCGACCTTGATGCCTCTACGAAACTGACCATCGACCGGGGTCGGCGGAACCAGGAGATGCTGAAACAGCCGCAATATTCGCCCGTGGCGGTGGAGAAGCAGGTGGCCATCATCTACGCCTCTACCAACGGATTGCTGGATAAAGTGCCCGTGGAGAAAGTGAAGGAGTTTGAAACCAACTTCGGCCTGATGCTCGAAACACAGTATGCCGATGCCCTGACTGACCTCCGCAAAGGAAACCTGAGCGAAACGGCTACGTCAGCCATTCGGAAGGTAGTAACTGAATTGACGGCAAACTATTAAGTATGGCCAGTTTAAAGGAAGTACGCAGCCGGATTGTGTCGGTGCAGTCTACGCAACAAATCACCAAAGCCATGAAAATGGTGGCGGCGGCTAAGTTACGGCGGGCGCAGGATGCCATTTCGCAGATGCGCCCCTACGCCCGTAAGTTGAGCGACATGCTCGGCACCGTCTCTGCCGGGGCCGAATCTGCCGCCGACAGCCCCTACCAGCAGGTACGTCCCGTTGGGCGGGTGCTGCTCATTCTCGTCACCTCCGACCGGGGGCTGTGCGGGGCCTTCAACACCAACGTGGTGAAGGCGGCCATGCTTCGGGTCAATGAGCAATATGCCCAGCAAGCCCGGCAGGGCAACGTTCAGGTGATGGCCATCGGCAAAAAAGGAGCCGAAGCGATGGCCCGCCGGGGGTTTAAGGTGAATACCAAACACGTGGGCGCGTTTAGTTCGCTCAGCTTCCCCACTGTTCGCGAAGCTGCCGAAGAAGCAATGGCCCAGTTTGTGGCCGGTGACTATGACGTGGTGGAACTGCTCTTCAACGAGTCGAAAAACGTGGCCACGCAGTTTGTGCGCACCGAACAGTTGCTACCCATCGTCTCGACCCCGGCCCCAGCGGGCGTTACAACCAACGTCAATTACACGTTTGAGCCGGGCGAAGAAGAGATTGTTACCGAACTGATTCCGAAGACGTTGAAGATTCAGGTATACAAAGCCGTGCTGGAATCGAACGCCTCGGAGCATGGTGCCCGCATGACCGCCATGGACAAGGCCACCGAAAACGCCGGTGAACTGATTAAGGAATTGAAACTGGTCTATAACCGCACCCGGCAAGCGGCCATCACCAAAGAAATTCTGGAAATTGTGGGCGGTGCCGAAGCGTTGGCCAACGCATAAATTGAGTGCTGTCAGGTCCCCCGACCTGACAGCCATTGGGTCCCCTGACCCAGACCGAGAAAGAACAACCGCCGAAGGCGAACTTGGCTGACTGCTCCTTTTGCCTTCGGCGGTTGAATTTATTCGGCCTGGGTCGGGGGACCCGTTTGCTGTCAGGTTGGGGACCCGACAGCAAAAGAACCGCAACGTACACCGTTGCGGTTCTTTTGTGCGTTACCCTCTCATGTCGGTTTCTAAACCGTTCGTAAAAAAAATTGTGGCAACGTACCTGTAGGGTCGTTAGCTTTGGTTAAAACTGGCACCAACGCCAGCCTTCAGAGACGAAACCAATGAAAAAAATCCTGCTTCTTATTACGCTCCTCACCGCCACGGTAGCCGTTCAGGCACAGACCGTTGACGAGATTCTGACCAAGTATTTCGCCCAAGTAGGCGGCAAAGACAAACTGGCCGCGCAGCAGAGCATGAAAGCCAGCGGCAAACTGAAAGTGCAGGGCATGGAACTGCCCCTGACGGTGATGGCCAAAGCCCCCAACAAGACCATTGCGAAGGTGAACTTCCAGGGCAAAGAGATGATTTTCAACGCCTTCGACGGCACCACGGCCTGGGCTACCAACCAGATGACGCTGAAACCCGAAGCCCAATCTTCGGAGGATTCGGAAAATGCCAAAGACGAGCAGCAAATTCAGGACCCCTTCATCGACTATGCCGCCAAAGGCTACAAAGCCGAACTGGTGGGCAAGGAAACCATTGAAGGTACTGAATGCCACAAAATAAAACTGACCCGAAAGCCGGTGAAAGTAGAGGGCAAAGACGAAGAAAACACTACCGAATATTTCTTCAGCGTGGCCGATAACGTACCCATCATGACACGCTCGTTTATGAAGAAAGGCCCCATGAAAGGCAAAGCCATCGAATCATACATGAGTGATTACCAGGATGTGAACGGCCTGATGGTGCCCTTCACGATGGCCCAGAAAATGAATGGTCAGCAGGTGATGAGTTTCACGTTCGAGAAAATCGAAAACAACGTACCCGTGGAAGACACCGTGTTTGTGTTCCCCGTCAAATAAACAAAACAGTCCGTTTACAGCGGCCCGTCAGCGCATTTATCAGGTACGTTGGCGGGCCGCTTTTTTGCTCACTACTCCCATGAAAACGACCCTTACCCTCTTTTTCGCCGCGCTGGCAACGGCCTGTGTGGCGCAAACGGCCATTCCGCTCAAAGGCAACGAACTGTTTGGCTCCCTGCGGGCGCGGCACATCGGCCCGGCCCTCACCAGTGGCCGCGTGGCCGATATTGACGGGCACCCCACCGATGGCCGCGTCATGTACGCCGGTACTGCCGGGGGCGGTGTCTGGAAAAGTATGGACGGCGGCATCAGCTACAAACCCGTCTTCGACAAGCATATCCAGTCTATTGGCGCGGTGGCCATTGACCCCAAACAACCCGACCTGTTGGCCTGGGTAGGCACCGGCGAATGCTGGACGCGCAACAGCGTATCGATGGGCGACGGCATCTACAAAACCACCGATGGCGGGCAGAATTGGGCTAACCTGGGCCTGGCCAAAACCGAGCGGATCAGTGCCATAAAAATTGACCCCGCCAACCCCAACACCGTGTATGTGGGGGCCATGGGTGCCCTCTGGAACGCCAACGCCGAGCGCGGCGTGTTCAAAACAACCGATGGCGGCGCAACGTGGGAAAAAATCCTGTTCGTAGACGAAAACACGGGCTGCTCTGACCTGGCCATGGACCCCGTCACCCCCAACACGCTCTACGCCGCCTTCTGGGAATACCGCCGCACGGGCTGGTCGTTCAATTCGGGCGGGCCGAAAAGCGGGCTGTACAAAACTACCGATGGCGGCAAGACATGGGCCAAAATCCACAACGGGTTTCCCGCAGGTACGTTGGGGCGCATTGCCGTGGCCATGGCCCCCTCGGCCCCCAACCGGCTCTACGCCGTGATCGAATCGGATAAGGCCGAAACGAAGGGGTTGTACCGCTCAGAAGATGCCGGTGCCTCCTGGAAGCGCACCAACGGTGATTTTGAACTGACCGTGCGCCCGTTCTACTTCTCGCGCCTGGTCATTGACCCCCGCAACCCCGATATTATCCTGAAAGGCGGGCTGTCCGGCTCCATTAGCCGCGACGGGGGCAAAACGTTTTCTACCCTGGGTAATATGCACTCGGACGTGCATGATTTTGTGTTCGACCCCCAAAACTCGAACCTAATTACCGCCGCTACCGACGGCGGCGTGTACCGGTCGTTCGACGGGGGCAACGTGTTCGAGCAGGTAAAAGGCTTGCCTGTGGCGCAGGCATATCAGGTGAGCGTGGATAACGCCAGCCCCTACAACGTGTACCTGGGGTTGCAGGATAACCAGTCGTGGTACGGCCCTTCGGAAAGCCCCGGCGGCATTGAAAACCGTGATTGGCACTGCGTGGGGGCCGGCGACGGGTTCCGAGTGTACCCGCACCCGACGAAGAAGAATATTTTGTACTCCGAAATGCAGGGGGCCGATAACATCTGGCGGTTCGACACCGAACGGCAACAGACCAAGATTGTGAAGCCGCTGGCCCTGGCCAACGAACCCAAACTGCGGTTCAACTGGAATGCCGCCCTGCAAATCAGCCCGCACCAGCCCGACCGGCTGTATGTGGGTAGCCAGTTTTTGCACCGCTCGGAAGATATGGGCGAAACGTGGGCCAAAATCTCGCCCGATCTGACCACCAACGACCCCGCCAAACAACAGCAGGAAGCATCGGGCGGGTTGAGCATGGACAACTCCGGGGCCGAAAACCACTGCACCATTTTCAGCGTGTCCGAGTCGCCGCTGGACCAGAACATGATCTGGGTCGGTACCGACGATGGCAACGTGCAGGTCACGACCGATGGCGGCAAAAACTGGACGAAAGTGGTGGGGCCGGGCGCGGCGGGCAACGTACCTGGCCTACCCAAAAACACCTGGGCCTACCACGTAGAGCCGAGCCGTTTCGACAAAAACACCGCCTACGTGGCGTTCGAGGGCCATTCGTCGGGCGATATGACCCCGTATGTGTACAAAACCACCGACCTGGGCAAAACCTGGAAGGCTCTGGCTACGCCCGACATCAAGGGCTTTGCCCGCCACATCAAAGAAGATTTAGTAAACCCGAACCTGCTGTTTCTGGGCACCGAACAGGGCCTCTACGTGACCGTTGACGGGGGCCAAAACTGGTCGGCGTTTACCAACAATATGCCCCCGGTGGCGGTGCATTACATTGCTATCCAGCCCGACGAAAACGACCTGGTGCTGGCCACGCACGGGCGGGGTATCATCATCATCGACGACATCAGCCCGCTGCGGCAGATCACGAGCGAGTTGCTGGCCAAAGAGGTCACGTTTATGTCGGTGTTGCCCACGGCCCAACGCGACGGCGGGGGCTTTCAGGTGGGGGGCGATGCGGGCGAGTTTGTGGGCGAAAACCCCAGCCGCGCCGCCAGGATCACGTACTTCCTGAAAAACCGCCACACCTTCGGCAAAATGAGCATGGACGTGTATGATGCGGCGGGCAAAAAAGTGGGCGATCTGGTGCCGGGCAAAGCCAAAGGTATCAACATTGTGGACTGGAACTACCGGCTGAAACCGCCCAAAGTAGCCACCGGCAAAACCCTCACGTTTGGGGCCTTTGCCCAGCCGCGCCTGCCCGAAGGCACCTACACCGTGCGGCTGACGAAGGGCACCAACACCTACGAAGCCCCCCTGACCCTCCAGCCTGACCCCAAAACTACCCACACCGCCGCCGACCGCAAAGCGCAGTTTGAGGCTGTGATGAAGCTCTACGGCATGACCGAGCAGCTTGGGTATGTGGTAGACCAGGTAGACGCGTTGCGGAAACAGACCGAAGAAGCCGCCGCAAAAGGAGCCGCCTACAAAAAAATGGCCGACCCGTTGCTGAAAGAACTCGACGGGCTGAAAGAGACCCTGGTGGTGATGAAAGGCGATAATTACGTGGGCAGTGCCGAGCCGCAGCTTCGCGAAAAAATTGCCTCGCTCTACAGCGAAATGGCCGGGTACTATGGCCGTCCGTCGGGGGCGCAACTGGCTAGTTTGGTGGTGCTGGAAGGGCAACTTGCCGAGAAAAAAGCCCGATTGGAGGCCATCAAAACCGGGCGGTACAAGGCCGTTGCCGACCGGCTGGCCAAAGACAAGATAGCCGTGGGTACGTTGCGGAGTTTTGAGGAATACCTGAAATCGGAGGGTTAGAATAGGATTAGAAATGTAGCCCTGTTTCGGTGAAAAAACGATTACTGTCTTTCCATAACTATCTGTTGATAAGATAGTTATGGAAAGACAGTCTGTTTTACGGGTTAGCGGGCCGGGGAACCGGGGGCCGGGCAGATTCGTTCTTCTTATGCCACACAATAGCACTTGTTGGCGTACCGTTAAAGAGTAGCTGAAGCGGGGTAACGTACCTGGCTTCAGACCAACAACCTCAACACTAGAACAACACAACGCCATGAATAGCAAAGGTTTGATTGCGGGTTTGTTTGCGGTGAGCCTGATGGCCGCCTGCGCCCCGTCTATTGCCGTAAAATACGATTATGACCCCAAAGTGAATGTGCGGCAGTTCAGCACCTACCGCATTGAGGCCGACCGCCAGCGCAATGCCGACCCCATTGTGGGCAGCAACCTCAACCAGCGGCGCATTGCCGAAGCCCTCGACCAGTCGTTGCAGGGCCTGGGCTACAAACCAACCGACGACCTGGGTGCCGACCTGATTGTGCGGTTCTTCACCGACTCGAAAGACCGCCAGCAAATTCAATCGAATAATATGGGCGGACCAATGGGTTGGGGCGGCTGGGGTTGGGGCGGCATGAACAACCAGGTGTATTCGCGCCAATATGAAGAAAACCGCGTGGTGGTCAACATCTACGACAGCCGTACCAACAACATTGTGTGGCAGGGCTGGGCCACGGGGCAGCTTAACACCAAAAAGAACGAGCGTAACCGCGACCTCGCCTTCCGCGAAACGGTGTCGAGCATCATGAAAAACTTCCCCCAGAGCGCGGGGCAGGACTACGGGGCCACCCGATAATTAACGAAAAAGCAAGTGACTTTTAACCCCCGGTCTTGTCCTAAGATCGGGGGTTTTTTGTTTTCATGCATAGCGAACAAGTGGTACCGGGTCTGCCGGCTGTATCGATGTCTACGTCGTCTAAACGAACGATTTACGCGCTCTTAACAGGCATTGTGCTGGTGATGATCGGCACGTCGGCCCTGTTATGGGTCGATAACCGACGTATTCAGCGGCACACCGACGAGCTGAACGACCTACGGCTCAGCCTCACGGGCCGCGAGCAGGATGTGACCGTGTTGCGCAAACAACTCAGTGCCTGCTGCCCCGACACCGCCCGGACCGCCCCGCCCGTTTGGGCACCTACCCAGCGCGTGACCGACACCGACGGCTGGAACCAGTAACCGATTTTTACCCAAGAAACGTACCTATACCACCCGTTCGCGGTGGTACTTGAGCCGCGAGAGGTAGACCACCATGCCCAGACTAACGGCCAAACTCAGGTAGGGCGACAGAAACGCCAGCAACGCCGCCACGCTGTAGGTAATGAGGCTGATGAGCAACCCCATCCGCACGAGTTGAATGCGCACATCGGCGGCGGGGCGTTTCAGGAGGTGGTAGTCTTTGGTGGCGTGGAGCCACATCAGCAGCAACACGCCGCAGATTCCCGCAAATAGAAACATGTACAGAAAACCCGCCAACGCCATAGCATCGGTATTGATGTAGTTGGCCAACAGCGAGGTGGTGAACGGAATGGTACTGGTAAGCAAGAGCAACAGCCCGTTGTAGAACATAAACCGCGAATCGCTGTGGCGAATCACGTTAAACATCCGGTGGTGGTTCACCCAGATGATGAGGATGGTGGTAAAACTGAGGAAAAACGCCACGTAGGACGGCCATTGACGGGCCAACGAGTCGAGCAATAACAAACTACTGTAATCACCCGTTTCGGGGTGTTTGGGGGCTTTCAACTCAAAGGTGAGCAGCGTAATATCAATGGCAAAAACCCCGTCGCTGAACGCCTCGATGCGCACGGTTTCGTTATCCTGAAAAGTGTTGTTCATCTCAACACCTAACCGCCCCCGCCCCAAATAGTTGTGCCGGGGGCGGGGGTGGGGTGCTACCGTTGCACCAGCAACCGCTTCGATTCGGTGTGGTTGGTGCTCTTTAGCTGAACCAGATACAGCCCCGGCACCACCGATGCGATGCTCCGCTCTACGTTGTAGCCACCGGGCTGGGCATCGGGGGCCGAGAACAACGTACCTACCGCTTTGCCCTGCAAATCGTACAAGACCAGTTGCACCAGGCCGGGTTGCTTCACCCAATATTGGCACGAGACCGTCTCACCAGAGGGGTTAGGCGAAAGCGTGAGCGTTGGTTCGGCCTCGGGCGCACTCAGCGCGGGCACAACCACTGGCGGCAATGCCATATTGTCGTCAACGCCCTGCCGTGCATTGGCGTTGCAGGGCTGAATGCGGGCCGTGAACCGGGCACCGGCATCTACGGTGAAGCCCGGCAACAACCGGATGCTTTGCCCCGCCGTGAAGGTAAAATCAGCCCGGTTATAGACTCGTAGCCGCCGCTCTTCCACCCCTGGAAGAGCCGGGGCCACGGGAGCTTGGGGCGAATTGTTGTTGCCGGTGTAGTCGACAAAGGCCGTGATGCACCCGTTGTTGTCCGAATCGGTTTGACCCGCTTCGATGCTAGTGCTGGCCGAAATCACCACCGGGTTAGTAGGCTGGTAGTCTTGTGCAGGTAAATAATCGCCGCTCAACCGCAGGGGCGTATCAGTGTAGCAACCAATATCGCGCCCGTCGTAGCCGAAGGCATTGGCCGGGGCATTGTAAATAGGATTTAGGTTATCCCGCATCTCCCGGTTAGCGTAGGCGTTCCTAAACTTACCAAAGAAGGGAGCCACATTGACACACTGCCCCAAAGAGGCACTGGTAATGCCAAACAAGCGACTTCCATTGGTAAAAAAAGGGGAGCCTGAGGAGCCGCCTCGAATAGCCCCCGTGTTCAGTAGCGGCACCACATATTGCGGGACATCGACGTAGCTACAAACGGTCTCAGTAATGGCCCGGCCACCAAATAAACTAATGAAAAAGTCAATTACTTTGGTTACGACCCGGCAACTGGTGGCTACCACATTCTCTGTTTTGCTAACCAGGTTTGTAGACGCAAACTTCTTAGCATCACCTGCTGGATGGTGAATGAGCGTCATAGGAGAATTAAACGCGCCAAATGGCCCCAACAATCCATCGGCTTTCCAACCGGCAAAATGAACATTAAAATGCGGGGGTATAGGCTGCTGAATTTCTAATAGAGCAATGTCGATGCCAAAGCCTGAAAACAAGGCGGTTGATTCGTAAAGTAGCGTAACTGGACTTCTAAACGTGTAGCGATATCCTGGGGGATTAAGGTCTCCTCTATTACCTATTTCAAACGGTATAGTTCTAGGTACGGCATTATTGTCACCCGTGTTACTTTGAAAATTAAAGATGAAATCCATACCGTTAAGATCACACAACGGGCCAGCTCCGTTCACCCCTGTATGAAGGCAATGACGGGCCGTCACAAACAACTGACGGGGTCTTCCATTTACAACCTGGTTCAACAAGGCACCTGTGCAGTTACTTCGCCCTGTATTATTAGCAGCATTGACATACATGTGGTGTTTAAGTGTAGCTCTAATTATTGCCGAATTTGGTGCTGATGGATGCGGCAGGTAGACTCCTGGGCTACAATTTCCATCCGAATCAAATTGAACTTGTGAAAAAGATATCTCACACGTTAGACAAACTGCCAAAAGAACAAGAAGAATAGTTTTCATATGATTATAAATTAATGCATGACCTTACTCCGAATTAATTCGTATGTTACCTTTCCAAAAGAAGGATAATTTTCTGCTTCCCATCGCACCAACCCAGTATCAGGAACAAAAACCAATTTTCGAAATCTGAAATAAGCTCCTGAACAGGCGGGTTTATAACACTCCCCTGTCCCTGTAATACAACAATGAGTTAGACTAATAGCTCGTTGAAATAATTGCTGGGCAACAGTGAGCGAGGCAACTGTATTCACATCGTAATTACCATAGAAGTCAGTGTCTGAAGCTCCAGCAATTGATATGGTGTTGTTATTACTTCCAATGTAATAACCAAAATTCTGATTTTCCGCGAAGCCTTTCAACACAACGTAACCTGATTCAAGGCGACACACAGGGCTTTTGCCTAAATTTAACACAGTTTCAGAGACAAGATATACCGAGTCAATATCTCCGTTCTGCATGTTGCGGTAAATCCAGTAGCTGCCGGGTTTAAAACCCAGAAAGTAGGAACGTACCTGTTCGGTGAAGGGCTTATCTTCACAGTCGGTGCCACAGGCCGTACAGCCCCACCCCCACCCTAGCGGCAGGCACAGTAACAGCAAGTAGCTAAACAGGCGGCGTAAACGTTGGCGAGTAGTCAGCATCATTGCAGTTGGATAGACCGGAAAAAGATGGTTCGGGACGTTGCCAGCGTAGCATCATTATTAACCGTGGCAGCAGCCGAAAAGACATACATCAGGCCGTTGTACCAGATCATACGGATATGCATTCGGCTCTGACGATCATTCAGGCCGTTATCGAACAGCACTTCGGCATCCCGACCGGCGCGACCATTTACAAACACATCAGATTGACTAATAATCTGACCCTGAGTAACCTGGGCCAGAATTTGCACAAACTGGGCATAGGGGTCAACGTTGGCCTGAATGTTTCGATTAGGGGCGTTGGCCAAACTGGCAGTGCTGGCAAAATGTACCTCGAACGTCACACTATCCGCCGAAACGGCGTAGAATCGGGTGTCATCCTGCGAATTGAACGTGTAGCTAGATGGAAAGCTGAAGCTACACCCGTAGGGCGTATCAGAAATGCTTACCCAATTGATTTGAGCGAGCGATCTGGCACTTACGAAAAAAACCAAACTGAGTGAGGCAACCAATAAACAGTAGTGTAGTAGCAACTTCATACAACAGGGAACAAGTTTACCGCTTAGTGGCTATTCTGACGACTTTACGCTCAAGTGCATCGATTTGCCGCTTCTGCTGAAGAACGTACAGGGTTAACTCCTCAATTTTTTGCAGCAAAAGTGCCTGACTTACTCCAACCTCTACCCCGTTTGCCTGTATATCCTGGGCAGTGGGCATACCGGGTAGATGTTTATATGCCTTAATATGGGCATCAACCGTTTGTAAAGAGGGTAACTTGTAATGAGGACTGAAAACAAAATCGGCCCAACCGCTACGTACCCGAATTTCTTCGGCCAGTATTTTTCCTTTGACTGCCAGCCGAAATACTTCACCGTCTGCTTTCGCACCACCAGTGTTCGAGGTATTAATGCCAACGTACCCGGTAATGTTGGTCATATCGCCTGCTACAGGCGGGGGGTTACTACCGCCGCCGCCACCAGTAGAACAACTTGCCGACTCGAACAAAAACGTGCGGTAATCAAAAAAGCCCTCGCCCGAATTTCCCCAAAGCTGTACAAGCGTATAAATTCCGTAATTCTGTACATCCCAGGTAACATTACCGGCGGTCAACAGCCGATAGCTTCCGTCGCTGTTATTGCGCTCAGCCCGCCACTGTTGGTTGATGGCCCCGTTTGGGGGTGACATTACCATCACATCGCCCTCATTTCCGCCCGGCGTTGTTACAACTCGGTTTGTTCCATCCTGAATAGTAAACCGATACCGTCCATTACCAGCGTCGTCAGCTTTCCAAAGTTGATTCGCCTGGTTCGACTGGCTTTGCTGTTGCACACTCCCGTCACTCATGACTTGTAAGGGAGAGTTAGTCTTTTTCAATCGTATTTTGTAGCACGAACCCGCCGAAATGATAGCTTGTGCGGCGACAGTGGAAGGTAATACGGTATTGATAACCAAAAGCATTGCTAACGCGCTTTTTAGCTTACTGACCAGTAGTGTACGTAGCTTCTGTATATTGTAGCCCATGACTGGATTTGTTTGAGTGATGCCTCAAAGGTCTGCTTCCAGTAGTCAACAATCAATAAGCCAAACTTATCAAACGATAAGTTTAAAGAGGTTATGAATTACATGATCATTTTTCTCTGTTAAGTAATTGTTAATGAGTTTTTTATCATCGAAATAAGTCCAAAATTTCGGCATGTTAGAGATTTATATACAGTCACCATCAACGTATCCACTATGCAAGATATCTCCATCAAACTTTGTCAACTTCGCGACCTGACAGGTTTATCACAATTTCAACTCGCCTCCTTGCTTGGTATCAGCCAACCAGCTTATTGCCATTGGGAGAAAGGCCGGTTTACACCGAAGTGGAAGTACCTCTCAATGATTGCCAGCTTTTACCAGATACCCGTTTCGGAACTACTCTACGGGGGTGTTGAGCCTTTAGTAACACAGGTTTTCCACAATAAAGCACTCATCTTAACAAGAAGCAATAAGGCTGTTTGGTAATGGGGGTTCTTTAGTGGGCGACAAACCCACCCCCCAACAGACCAAAACCCACCCAAATAGCGTTACTTTCGGTAATGAAAAATACATCGCTCATCGGGCCTTTAGCCCTGGCTCTGTTGGCCAGCCCCGGCCTGTCTCTGTTGGGAAGCGCACAGTCGCTCAACCCCACGGCCAAATTCAACCAATGGTCGTTTAAAGACCCCGCCACCGATTCTGTGCCGGGCATCAGCCTGGCCAAAGCCTACCAGTTACTCAAGGGCCGCAAATCCGTGCCGGTCACGGTGGGCGTGGTGGATTCGGGGATGGATTTGACCCATGAAGACCTGCGCGACGTGGTCTGGAAAAACCCCAAAGAGATAGCCAATAACAACCTGGATGATGATAAAAACGGCTACGTAGACGATGTGCAGGGCTGGAATTTTATGGGCGCAAAAGACGGCACTACCTACGAAGCCGACCTGGACGAGGTGAGCCAGATCACCACCGACTGGCGGGCCAAATTCGATAACGCCGACCCGGCTACCCTATCGGCCACCGAAAAAAAACAGTACGATACGTACCTGAAGGCTAAAGCGCAGTACGCCAAAAGCAACGCCCGCGCCAACTCGCTGCGCACACTCGTGCGCGACTCGGCCACCTACAACCGGGGCTTAACTGCAATAGCTAACGTGCTGGCCAACAAGCCCTTCACCCGCGAAAGCGTGACTACCGCCGAAGTGGGTACAGACACCGCCACGCTAGGAGCCAAAAACCTGTTGCTGGAGATTTTTACACCCCAAGCCGGCTCGTTCAACAACCTCACCACTCGCCTCGGCATGGTCTACGACCGGCTGAAACCCGCCATCCTGGCCGAACTGGGCGGCGAGACACCGCCCACCAACGCCCGCCGTGCCGTGGGCGACGATGTGAACAACCCCAACGAACGCAATTACGGCAGCCCCAAACTCACCATCGGCAAGTCGGAGGAACTGGCCATGCACGGCTCGCACGTGGCGGGCATCATCGGGGCCAAACGCGGCAACGGCATCGGCGTAGACGGTGTGGCTGATAACGTCCGGCTGATGATGGTGGCCGTGGTACCCGGCGGCGGCGACGAACGCGACAAAGACGTGGCCAACGGTATTCGGTATGCCGTGGACAACGGCGCAAAAGTGATCAACATGAGCTTCGGAAAACGGTTTTCGCCCTATAAAACCGCCGTGGATGCCGCCATTCGCTATGCCGAAGAAAAAGATGTGCTGCTGGTACACGCGGCGGGCAACAACGCCGAAAACGTAGACTCGCTGCCCACCTACCCCCGGCCCCAATATGACGACGGCACCCTGGCCAAAAACTACATGACCATCGGCAACTCGACCAGGAAACTGGGGCCAACCCTGCCCGCGTCGTCGTCAAACTATGGCCAACAGGGCGTTGACCTGTTTGCGCCCGGCACCGACATCGACAACACCACGCCCCACAACACGTACCAGAGCCTGACCGGCACCAGCATGGCGGCTCCGTGCGTGGCGGGGGTGGCGGCCCTGCTCCGCTCCTATTTCCCAAACCTGACGGCGGTACAGGTAAAAGAAATCCTGATGAAAAGCAGCTACAAACCCGACCTGCTGGTGCGTTTGCCAGGCCGCACCGGTGGCGCGTTGGTGCGGTTCAGCACGCTGAGCAAATCGGGCGGCATTGTCAACGCCGCCGAAGCCGTGAAGCTGGCCATGACGGTGAAATAGGCCGTTGCCAGCACAACCGGGAGGCCTGAAAGCACAGGAATTTAGTGTAGATTTAAGATC
>JAYUKZ010000353.1:0-29851 GCA_043763995.1 Fibrella sp. | reverse complement strand
TGGTCCAAAATTTGTAGGTTTATCCTTTGTACGTAAACCAAGCTGTATTATGAAAAATATGTTGATGGGCCTCGTTCTGTTGGCCACGATTTCTTCATCGGCGTTTGCCGAAGAGGGTAAAAAGGACAGGAAGGACAAAAAAGCCAAGGAAGAAAACTGTGAGAAGAAGTGCGAGAAATCGGCGGAGAACCCACGGTGCTGCATGAAAAAAGCACAGGCGTAACCGCAACGGCACTCGTTACTGAAAGGCTCACCGCCTGGTTTTCCCCTTTGGGACGACGGAGCGGTGGGCCTTTTTGCGTTGATTTTAGTACCTTGCCGGTACGATACCAGTTCCAATACTCAAGCCCCTTACCCAGCCTTATGGCCAAACGTAAACCTACTGAAGGGGCGGCAGCCAGTTCGCTTCCGCCAAAAACAGACGTGTCTGCTCCAGAATCGGGACAAACAGCAGCGTCGGCCATTCCCGAATCTGCCGGCCTGTATTCCCGCTTTACCGACCTCGATATACACCTGTTTCGGGAAGGAATGCATACCAAACTGTACGAAAAATTTGGCTCCCACGTCGTGACCCACAATGGGGTGCAGGGTACCTATTTTGCCGTATGGGCACCTTCGGCCAGGTACGTATCCGTCATTGGTGATTTCAATGGCTGGGGCCGGGGTAGCAATACCCTCAACGTGCGTTGGGACGGGTCGGGCATCTGGGAGGGATTTGTGCCGAACATTGGCAACGGCGAGACGTACAAGTACTTTATCGTCCATGAGGGTGGCCGCGAACTGGAAAAAGGCGACCCCTATGCGCACCTCTGGGAAGTGCCACCCCTGACGGCCTCGCGGGTGTGGGACACCTATTACGAATGGAACGACCACGACTGGATGGCCAACCGGGCCGTAACTAATGCCCTGAACAAACCTATCTCGACCTACGAAGTGCACCTGTCGTCGTGGAAACGCGACCCGTCTGACCCCGACCGCGAACTGACCTACGGCGAAATTGGCGATGCGCTGGTGCCGTATGTGCAGGAAATGGGCTTCACCCACGTCGAGTTTATGCCCGTGATGCAGTACCCCTATGCGCCTTCGTGGGGCTATCAGGTTACGGGCTACTACGCGCCGAGCAGCCGGTTTGGGCACCCGCAGGACTTTATGCGCCTGGTAGAACGGCTGCATCAGGCCAATATCGGTGTGTATCTGGACTGGGTACCGGCTCATTTTCCCGGCGATGCCCACGGCCTGTACGAGTTCGACGGGTCGCACCTCTACGAGCACCCCGACCCCCGCAAAGGCTACCACCCCGACTGGAAATCGTATATTTTCAACTACGGCAGGCCGGAAGTACGGTCGTTTTTGCTCAGCAACGCCCTGTTCTGGCTCGACCGTTGCCACGCCGATGGCCTGCGGGTGGATGCCGTAGCGTCGATGCTCTACCTCGACTACTCGCGCAACGCGGGCGAGTGGGAGCCGAACATGTTTGGCGGGCGCGAAAACCTGGATGCGGTGTCGCTCTTTAAAGAGATTAATGAAGCCGTGTACCGCGAATTTCCTGACATTCAGATGATTGCCGAAGAGTCTACGGCGTTTCCCGGCGTGTCGCGGCCCATCTACACCGGCGGGCTTGGCTTTGGCATGAAGTGGATGATGGGCTGGATGAACGACACCCTGCGCTATTTCGAGCGCGAACCCATTAACCGAAAATATCACCAGAACGAACTGACATTCAGCACGGTATATGGTTTTTCGGAAAACTACGTGCTGCCGCTCTCGCACGATGAGGTGGTGTACGGCAAAAAATCGTTGGTGAGCAAAATGCCGGGCGACGAGTGGCAGCGGTTCGCCAATTTGCGGTTGCTCTACACCTATATGTTTACCCATTTCGGTACCAAACTGCTCTTTATGGGCGGCGAATTCGGGCAAACAACCGAATGGAATTTCGAGCGCAGCCTGGATTGGCACCTGCTGGGATACGCTCCCCACAAAGGCATGGCTGAGTGTGTGAAGGCTCTCAACCAGCTCTACCGCACCGAACCCGCTCTGTACGAGCGCAGTTTCAGCCCCGACGGTTTCCAGTGGCTCGACACCGCCGACCGCGAAAACAGCGTGGTAACGTACCTGCGGCGCGGCGAGCGGCCCGAAGAGACCCTGTTGGTAGCCCTGAACATGACCCCCGTGCCCCGCCCCGGCTACCGCGTTGGCGTACCGATGGCGGGCCACTACGGCGAAATTTTCAACTCTGATATGCTCGACTATTTCGGCAGCGGCCAACTGAACCCAACCCCCGTCCACACCGAGCCAGCCCCGATGCACGGCCAAGCGCAGTCTATCCCCATCACGCTCCCCCCACTAGGCGGGGTGGTGCTGAAATGGATTGAATAGAAACGTATCCTTGTGGCAAAATAAAATAACCATTTGTCACAACCCCATACTGTTGTTTTGAGTCTGGTTACAAACGACATAGTTATGCGCTTTGCCCCAATTTTTCTGCTTTTCTTCTTTCTAATCAGTTGTCAAAACCATACTGTTCAGCCAGATACGCTTGCCCGGACGTGGCGGTTCGTCGGCGTGGGTAGTCACCTAGCCGATATGATATGGAACCTTGACGGATTTAATTATGCCGATGCGCCCACAGTAGACTTGAGAGAATCGACGCGCGTGAGCGGCTTTACGGGTGTAAATCGATACGACGGAAATGTAGAGACTACCGTCGATTTCCCACACCCCCAACAGTTGGCAGTCAGTGGCAAAATCACCATCACGGCTTTGAGTCAAACCCAACGTGGGGGAACAGTCGCTCAAGTGCAAGTGGAGAATCAGTTAATGACAGGCCTGCAACAGGCCAGGGGCTATTATGTTACTAGTCCTTACGACGAGTATCACAGCTTATCCGTCAACTATGGTGGTGGATCTGACTACCTTTATTTTATCAGCAAACGCTAAAAATAGCGTAGATAAGTTTGGGTTGGTAAGGAAAACGCTTGAAGGTCAAATTTTAGTTTTTAGGGTAACGTCTTGGCAATGGGCAATATGTGCGGACTTGTAACGGTTTAGCTTAATGAAAATCGAGGTATATGAGCTAAATGACACAAAAATTGCTGAAATTATTGCAACGGATATTGTCATTAGAACTATCGAAGATGGATCAGATTTGTTAGGTAACTTATATTATCAGGACTATGACAAAATCATAGTTCACCAGGAAAATATTACCCCGGCGTTCTTTGAGTTTTAGATATGTTCAAAGCACCTGTTATTATGTGTTTCGATAAAGATCACTCCAACCTGACACCTGACGAATTAGTGACGGAAGAGAAAAAATTGACCGGACAAAAAATTCCCACGGCGCTATTTATCGGTTTTTTGGTTGGCATCGCCTGCTGGTGGGCTTCGCACAAAGGAGGTTTTTTGTTCACATGTGGTTTGTTGGGTGTTGCGCTGTATCTGGGTTCGAGGCAGTCGAAAAAAATGAAGAGTATTCGGGCAGAAATTGGCCGTAGAGACACGCTTCGTTGAGCGTTGTGGCTCAGGTACGTATGCTCAGTGCTGTTTTGACCTGGTAGTTTGCCTGATAGAAAAGTCAGTGGGTTGCCCCCTTACACGTTCATTGCAGTAGGTTACGCCGACGGGTTGTCTTTAGCTTGGGTAACTGCCTTCACCACAAGGGATTGCCCCCAACCACCAATGGTTATTCATTACTCCCACCGGCCCGCGCTGCCTCGCTTATTCTGTGTATATATCGCGTTGTTGCTCCTGTCCGTCACCACGCTGGCTCAGCCTGTTTTGCCCAGCGTATTTGGGTCGCACATGGTGTTGCAACGGCAGAAACCCGTGCCCATCTGGGGTAATGCCGCCCCCGGCGAGGTCGTTACTGTGCAGTTGAAAGAGGCTGTCCAGACCACTACCGCCACCAAAACGGGCCGCTGGCAGGTAAACTTGCCCCCTATGGAAGCGGGTGGGCCGTTTGTGCTGACCGTTAGCAGCAAATCCGGTACCGTCAGCTTCACCGATGTGCTCATTGGCGAGGTGTGGCTCTGCTCCGGGCAGTCAAATATGGAGTGGCCGGTATCAGCGGCGAAGAATTCCCGTGCCGACATCCGCACGGCAACGTACCCACAAATCCGGCAGTTCAGCGTGGCCCACACCACCGCCCCCCAGCCCATGACCAACGTAGCAGGAAGTTGGGCCATTTGCTCTCCTAAAACCGTGGGCGCGTTTACGGCGGTGGGCTATTATTTCGCCCGCGACCTGCTGACCGATCTCAATATACCTATCGGTTTACTCCACACGTCGTGGGGCGGCACCCACGTGGAGACCTGGACAAGCCCCCAGGCCATTGGGTCGGATGCGGCCTTGCGGCCCGCGCAGGAACGTTTCAGGAACCGGCAATTGCTCAGCCCGGAGCAAAAACGAGCCGCGTTTTTGGCCCTCATCCGGCAAAAGCAGGGAGACCTACCCACCCCGGCCCTAGCCAGCACGTTTCGGCAGGAAAACACCAACACGGCCAACTGGCCCGTGATGTCCATGCCTAACTACATCGAAACCCAACTCCCGAAGTTCGATGGTATTTTTTGGGCTAGAAAGAGTATTGATATCCCCGCCACTTTCACCCTGACAGGCGTAACGCTCTCGCTTGGCACCATCGACGATGCTGATTCGACGTTTGTCAACGGGCAGTTTGTGGGCGCTACCGGTACCCATAACGCCCACCGTACCTACTCTCTTCCCGACAATTTGCTGCGCCCTGGCCCTAACCTGATTGCCGTTCGGGTGCGCGATTATGGCGGCGGTGGGGGTCTCTACGGCAAGCCCGATGACCTGGCTCTGGCTGGTTCAGACTGGTCAGTACCCCTGGCGGGCAGTTGGGCCTATCAGGTGGCCGAACCAGACAGCCGCTTGGTAGAAGATCCCAACGAAGGCCCTTCGCTGCTGTACAATGCCATGCTTAACCCCCTGATTCCCTACGCGTTACGCGGGGTACTGTGGTATCAGGGGGAGAGTAACGCGGGGCGGGCCGTGCAGTATCGCACCTCGTTTCCGTTGATGATTACCGATTGGCGCAACGCCTGGAAAGAACCATTTCCATTCCTGTTTGTGCAGTTGGCCAATTTTGATGCCGACGGAGGAAATAGCCAAAAAGGCAGTGCCTGGGCCGAACTGCGCGAAGCCCAAACCATGACCCTGGCCCTGCCCAACACCGGCATGGCCGTTACTGCCGACATTGGCAACGGGACCGATATTCACCCCACCAACAAGCAGGACGTGGGCAAACGACTGGCCGCCGAAGCCCGCCGCGTGGCCTACGGGCAACCTGGTACGTTGTCTGTAGGGCCGGTGCTGAGTCAGTCGGTGGTGGTGGGGCCGTTGGTTGAACTGACCCTCCGAAACGCCGATACCGGGTTGATGACCCCCAACAAATACGGCTACGTGGTCGGTTTTGAAGTGGCCGGTTCAGACCAAAAATTCCACTACGCCAAGGCCAGTATTCAGGGCAATAAAGTACTGATATCGAGTGAGTTGGTGCCAGTTCCGGTGGCGGTGCGCTACGGCTGGGCCGACGACAACGGCGAGGTAAACCTCTACAACCGGGCGGGTTTTCCGGCTACGCCGTTCCGCACCGACCGGTGGAAAACCGTGACCGAAGGCAAGACGTTTGAGTAGGGGAGGGGGCGGGCCTATGTGCGGCCTATTCCCACTCCCAGGCATCGTCATTGATAAGTTCGGCTACCACGGCGGTCCAGCCCGTTTGGTGGCTCGCGCCGATTCCCTGCGCCGTGTCGCCGTGGAAATACTCGTAGAAAAGGAGCAGATCGGCGTTTTCAGGCCGCTGGTAGAACGGGCTAAACGGGCCGTGCACGGGCCGGTGGCCGGTGGCGGGGTCGGCCTCGAAAGTGGCCACCAACCGCCGCGCCAGTTGGTCGGATATCTGTTCCAGGTTCAGGCGGGTGCCCGACCCCGTGGGGAATTCCAGCGTCAGGGTGTTGCCGTAGAACTGATGATATTTTTTCAATGATTTGATAAACAAATAGTTGATGGGCATCCAGACCGGCCCGCGCCAGTTGGAATTGCCGCCAAACAGGCCCGAATCCGAGTCGCCGGGAACGTACCGGATGGAATGCGTTTGGCCCGAAACGTTGATGGAGTAGGGGTTGGCTTCGTGAAATTTGGATACCGCCCGAATGCCGCCCGGCGACAGAAATTCGGCCTCGTTGAGCAACACGGGTAGCAACTTTTCCAGCCGTTCCCGCGACACCAGCGACAGCAGAATATCGCCCCCTTCGGTAACACGTTGGTCGGGCATAGGCAGGTTCAGCCCTGCCCGGTACTGCTGGAAAAAGCGCACCCGTTTCAGGAAATCCGACAGCGGCTCGCTTTTATCCCGTTTAATGATCGAGACGGCAAACAACACCGACAACCCCACCACCGACCGCACCCGCAACACCTGCGGGGGGCCATCGGGGGCGTAAATCCGGTCGTAATAGAACGAGTCGTCTTCGTCCCAGAGGGCCTGGTTCAGCGATTCGGAAATGAGCACGAACTGCTCGTAAAATTTGGTAGCTACGTCTTCAAACGACGGGTCGTGGCGGCTGATTTCCAGGGCCATGTCCATCATGTTAAGGGCGAACATGGCCATCCAGGCGGTGGCATCCGCCTGTTCCAGCAACGTACCTGGCGGCAGGTTGCTACGGTCAATGACCCCAATATTATCCAGCCCCAGAAACCCGCCCGAAAACACGTTATCTTCCTCAGGGTCAAGGCGGTTTGTCCACCAGGTAAAGTTAATGAGCAGTTTCTGGAAAGCCCGTTTGAGGAACGAAATGTCCTCATTTTTGTAGATAGCCCGTTCCAGCCGAAACACCGACAGCGCGGCCCAGGCATGAACGGGCGGGTTCACATCCGAAAATTTCCATTCGTAGGCCGGTATTTGCCCCGTGGGACTCATGAACCACTCGCGCATGAGCAGAATTAGCTGGTTTTTGGCAAATACCGGGTCAATCATCGTCAGCGGAATGGTATGAAACGCCAGATCCCAGGCCGCATACCAGGGGTATTCCCAACCGTCGGGCATGCTCATCACGTCTTCGTTGTTGAGATGCTGCCAGGTGTGGTTGCGGCCCTGCCAACGGGCTGCCGGTGGCGGCGGGTGGCCGGGGTCGCCCCGGAGCCAGTGCGGAATGTCGTAGTGGTAATATTGCTTCGTCCAGAGCAACCCCGCAAAGGCTTGCCGCTGAATCTTGGCCTGGTCGGGTGTGGCGTTGGCGGGCAGGAGGGGGGCATAAAACGCATCGGCCTCGGCTTTGCGGTCTGCAAAAGCGCGGCCGAAGGCGGGGCCGAAGGGCTTGGTCTGGATGGTCTTGCACAGCCGCAAACACACCGAAACGGTCTGGCCGGGGGCGATCTGTTTTTTATAGACGGGGGCGAATTTGGTGCCAGTTTCGTTTTCGGTCAGCAGCGAGCAGAGGTAGTCGTTCCGTCCGGCAATGGCCTCGTGGAAGGCATCTTTCACGAAGGGCGTAGTACTAGGCCGACCGTAAAGAGCGTTGATATTGCTCTCATTAGCAGTCATCAGGGTACAATCCGTAGGCTGGTAGTAGAGGTAGTACTGCCCGGTTTGGGGGTGGTTCAGAAACACGTTTCCCGCCGTGGGGGCATCTGGTCGGCGGCTAATGCTGGGTTTTTGAACGGTGGGGTCGAAGTGCCAGCGGTTGCGGCACCAAAGCGTGGGCAGCAGGTGCAGGGGTGCAGTATCGGGGCCGTGGTTGGTGGCCGAAATGCGGATACAGATATCGTCGGCATTGAGCTTGGCATATTCGACCACCACATCAAAGTAGCGGCCTTCCTCGAACACGCCCGTTTGCAGGATCTCGAATTCGGGGTCGTTCCGGGTACGTTGCCCGTTCTCGTGGAGGAGCCATTCGTACGGAAAACGGGCCTGTGGGTATTTGTAAAGCCCCTTCATGTACGAATGCGTGGGCGTGTTGTCGAGGTAGTAATAGAGTTCTTTCACGTCCTCGCCGTGGTTGCCTTCGTTGTTGGTGAGGCCAAAGAGGCGTTCTTTCAGAATCGTGTCCTGCCCGTTCCAGAGCGTCAGCCCGAAGCACACGTTCATCCGGCGGTCGGCCAGGCCCATCAGCCCGTCTTCGCCCCAGCGGTACACGCGGCTGCGGGCGTGCTCGTGGGGGAAGGCATTCCAGGCATCGCCGTTGGCCGAATAGTCTTCACGCACCGTACCCCACTGACGATCAGCCAGATATGGCCCCCACTTTTCGAGTGGAACAGGAAGTTTGGCGTTTTCCCGCAAACGGGTGAGTTCGGGGTTGGGGTCAGTAGTGGTCGGCATGGGTGCGGAGTAGGTTCAGGTACGTTCCTGCTGGTAGGACGTTACTTTTGCTCGTTGTAAACCCCAATCAGTCGTTGAAAAGCTGTGATGGTGTTGCCCAGGTTAGGGTTGTTAGCCCTGGGAATCAGCGAGGTCAAAAAGTAAGAGCCGTCCACATCGGCTAATCTGCTACCAACCTTCACGAAATTAAGCTGTCCATACTGCTCAAACCAGCCAGTGAATTTGCGCTGTCGGGCGGCACCGCGTTTGTCAAAGGATTCGCAGATATACACTACTAACCGCCCGTGTGTTGCCATAAACCGGTCGAAAATAGCGGCTATCGTTGGCGGAATTTGCGAATCTGGCGGAGACGGTTTGGGATTACTAAGCAGTGCAATTACCATTTCATACACATGCGGTTCGAGCAGTGGCTCTCCAGGAAAAAGCTAGCCACTCGGCTTGAACCGCACCTGGTAGGCAAAGTCATGGTCGGTTGTAAAATAGAATAACGTCGAGTCGTCGGCAGGAGAGAAAATCTCATACCCGGCTGGCTGCTTGTTTCTTAAGCGCATTTTTTCGGCGGAGTTCAGCAAAAATGGCTTGTTTAGCAGGATCGCTGTTGAACTCATCGATCATTTTCTGTTGCTCGGCGCGTTTGTTGGCCAGCATCGTGCGCAGAAAAAGTAGGCTACGTTCGTTAGCAAGTGTTTCAGGTTCGGTAGAAATCATCGAATTCGTGGGTTTACGTCCTCCCAATCGTACAA
This sequence comes from Fibrella sp., assembly GCA_043763995.1. Classification (GTDB taxonomy): domain Bacteria; phylum Bacteroidota; class Bacteroidia; order Cytophagales; family Spirosomataceae; genus Fibrella. The sequence goes on along the minus strand of JAYUKZ010000353.1, from coordinate 20,773 downwards.
AAAAACGGTCAGCTTAGTGCCTCACCCGCCCGTGGCAAACCCCTCGAAGACGGTCATGCCGCCGTCGATGAACATGCTGGCCCCGGTGATGTAGTCCGAATCGTCGGAGGCCAGAAAAACGGCCAGGTTGCCGATGTCTTCGGGCTGGCCAATGCGGTTGTAAGGAATCAGCGTCAGGAGCGAGTTCAGGGCTTGCGGCGTGTTCCAGGCACTGGTATTGATGGGTGTCTGGATGGCACCGGGGCAAATGCTATTCACCCGAATTTGCCGGTTGCCATATTCCTGCGCCAGTGATTGCATCAGCATTCGGATGGCCCCTTTCGAGGCAGCGTAGTTCACGTGACCGGCCCAGGGAATGAGTTCATGCACCGAACTGATGCAGATAATTTTCCCTGTAGCCCGCGACACGTCGGGGCGGGGGCCACGGCGCAAAAACTCGCGGATTACCTCGCGGGCGCACAAAAACTGCCCCGTCAGGTTCACGTCAATCACCAGTTGCCACTGCGCCAGGGTCATTTCGTCGAATTTGGCATCGCGTTGCAGCCCGGCATTGTTGACCAGAATATCTATCGTGCCAAAATGCGCCACTGCCTGCTGCACCATCGCCTGCACCTGTTCTTCTTTGGAGACATCCGCCGCAATGGCCAGCGCATCAACACCATATCCTTTTATTTCGGCCACCATAGCCTCGGCCACTTCGGGCTTGGAGACGTAATTTATGACCACATTGGCCCCCGCCTGTCCCAGCGATTTGGCTACGCCCGCCCCAATGCCGGAGTTGGCTCCGGTGACCAGGGCCGTTTGGCCCGCTAATTTTTTGTCTGCCATAATCAACTGCTCGTTAAACGGGTTTAGTGTTTTAGTAAAGACACGGAACGGCCCAAAAAGTTGGGCACCGGGGGTCAAATTAATCTGTTTATGAACTGTGACCGGGTGTTGATGCCCGAAAAGACAACAAAGAATATGACCAACGAACCCGAACCCGAACCAGACCTTACCGCCCAGGCGGGCGACGACCTTTTCAAGGCCAAAGCCCCTCAGCCAGGTACGTACCTAAAGGCCGAAGACGAACACACCGACCTCGACCCCGACGAAGTGAAGGACGAATCGGACGGGATGGCAGGCGATGATTTTCTGGGCAAAACAAACCTCCAAAACCGGGAGTAACGCGGCGGACCGTTTCGGTGCTACACACAACCCATGCCCAGCCCCACAATCAATATTTTATGGTTCAAACGCGATCTGCGCCTCCGCGATCATGCGCCGTTGCAGGCGGCACTGGCGGCGGGAAAGCCGTTGCTGATGCTGTATTGCTTTGAACCGTCGGTCCTGGCCGATCCCAACTATGACCCCCGACACTGGCGGTTTGTGACCGAAAGCCTGGCCGACCTCAACCGCCAACTGCCCCGCCTGTTGGGGGCTACCAACGTACCTGGGCTGACCCAAACAGGGGCGCACGAATGGTTGCCGTTTGTGTTCGATACCGCGCCTGAGCTGCTGCAAACGGACGTACCGGAGCCGGGTGCGCCGCAAATCTGGGTGTTTAACCGTGAGGTTGTGGAGGTGTTGGCGGCAATACAGGCGCAGTTTACCATCGACACGATTTTTTCGCACGAAGAAACGGGTATCAAAATCACCTTCGACCGTGACAAGGCCGTGGCTGGTTTTTGCCGTGAAAAAAACATCCGCTGGCAGGAATTTCAGAACAACGGCGTGATACGAAGGCTGAAAAACCGCGATACCTGGCCCGCCGACTGGCAGCAAACCATGCGGGCACCCCAACAGCACCCCGATTTTGCCCACTGGCACCCCGCCAACGTACCTGATGCCTGGTTTGCCGCCGAACGCGGCCCCGACCTGCCCGCCGACTGGAAGGTGCCGAACCCACTGTTTCAGCCTGGTGGCGAACAAAATGCGCACCGCTACCTGGACAGTTTTCTGACTGAACGCATTGCCCTTTACGCCCGCTCGATCTCCAAACCCCGCGAAAGCCGCAAAGGGTGCAGTCGGCTGTCGCCCTACCTGGCCTGGGGGTGTCTGAGCGTTCGGCAGGTGTTTCAGGCGCAGTTGGCGGCGGCAAAAAATCCGGCCATCCCGGGCTTGGGGCGGCAGTTTGGGGCGTTTGCCTCGCGGTTGCGGTGGCATTGTCATTTCATCCAGAAATTTGAGACTGAAGACCGGATGGAGTTCGAGAACGTGAACCGCGCCTTCGATTCGCTGGAAAAAAACATCAACCCGGCCCACTACGCCGCCTGGCGCGACGGCCACACGGGCTACCCCATGGTGGATGCCTGTATGCGCTGCCTGACGGCCACGGGCTACATTAACTTCCGAATGCGGGCCATGCTGATGTCGTTTCTAAGCCACCACCTGTTGCAACACTGGAAAGAAGGTGCCCTGCATATGGCCCGGATTTACACCGACTTCGAACCGGGCATTCACTACGCGCAGATTCAGATGCAGTCGGGCATGACGGGTACCAACACGGTCAGGATTTATAACCCCGTCAAGCAATCGCAGGATCATGACCCGGAGGGGATTTTCATCAAACAGTGGATTCCCGAACTGGCCAACTGCCCGGTGGCCTACATTCACGAGCCGTGGACAATGCCGCCGTTGGAACAGGACATGGCCCAATTCAGGGTGGGGGAGACCTACGCCGCGCCCATTGTTGACCTGGTGCAAACCGCCCGCGAAGCCCGCATAAAGCTGCACCAGCCCCGCAAAACGGAGGTGGCCAAAGCCGAAAAAGAGCGTATTTTGGGCAAACACGCCATCCGCCGCACAGACCCGATTCGGCCCAAAACCACGCCCCGAAAAAAGAAAGTGGCGGTGGTAGAGAAAAGCGAATAGTAGGTAGGTTGTTGGCTTTGTTCAACCCGGTTGCCTACGCTGTTATGAACGCCACTACTGGCAATGGCGTACCTTTGTGGAATCAACCTGTTCTCGTTCGCTTGCGCCCATATTCACATAGTCGGTTTCAACCCTACCTGCTGGCCCTGATTTGGCTCGTGGGTACGGCCCGCACGCATGCCCAGGTACGTTGCGCCGAACGCCTGAATTTTGCGCCCGTGGCGGTGCCCAATCGGGTGGAGTGGGGCAAATTCCCCGCCTTTACCCTGCCCGACTCGTTCACGCTCATCTACGGTGGCCCGCGCCTTGCGGGCGATCAAAACGGCCCCAACACCCACGGGTTCAGCCGGTTAACGCAACCCCTGGCGGGTGAACCCACGGGCCGAACCAGCCGTGCGCTGGAATATGCGGGCTTTGCCTTCGGGCTGAATCAGCCGTGGGAAACGCTGGAAAGTCCCTGGGGAAACGACCTGAATCTGTACCGCGCCAAGTGGGATGCCTGGCTGCGCGAACAGGCGGGCGGGCAAACCAACGCGGCGGGGCAATTCGTGCTGCCAACAGATATTCTGATGGTGGATATTGAACGGCAGATCGACACCGACGCGGGCATTTTGCGCCTCAAGCAAAACCCCGACACCCCCGCCGCCTACCGCGCCCTGCCCGATGCCGCGTTTATTCGTACCTACAAAAAAGACATGGTCGCGCTCTATGCCTACGGCCTGCAATACCTGCGCCAACGCGCCGACCTGCGCCAGGTACGTGTCGGCACGTATAGCGACGTGCCCATCCGCAACACGTACCTGAACGTGGTGGCCAACACCTGGCAGGACTGGACTACCAACGTCGCCCGCCTGAGCTACCTCACCGCCGACAGCACCGGCACCCGTCCCGGCGGCGCGTTCTACGACCAACTCGATTTCCTCGCGCCGTCGGTTTATTATTATTACGCCTATGACCCCGCCCGCCCCAGTCCGTTGGCGGGCGATTTTCTGGCCTATACGCTGTTTCAGATCGAAGCCAACCGGGCCTGGAGCCAAAAACCCGTGGTGCCGTTTGTCTGGATGCGGTTCCATAATTGTTGCGGCAGTTACCCGGCCTTCATCCAGCCCCAGATGGCCGAGGCGGCGGCTATTTTTCCGTTTTTTGCCGGGGCCAATGGGCTATGGCTCTGGGACGAATTGGCCCTTGCAACCACGCGGCAGGACGTTCACGCGGCCTACGAGCACTTTATTCACGGCCTTTATCGCCTGTCGCAGTTCAAGGGGCAGTTCGCCGGTACGTATGAACTGGTGGCCGAAACCAACGCCCGCGACCTGATGAACGGGCAGTTGCCGGTCTGGCGCGGTGTGTTTGCCAACAACAAATTGCTGGTGGCCGCCCACAACCCCTACGCCGCCGAGGGGCAACAAACCACCGTGCCCCTCCGGTACAAAAGCTGGCAGGGCACCCTCACCCTCACGGGCCGCGAGGTGGCTCTCTGCGAATATGACCTGAGTTTATTAGCGACCGAACCCGCTCCGTTGCCCACCCTGACCGTATTTCCCAACCCCGCCTGCCACACCGTAACCGTGGCTACCAGCCAACCCGGCGAGGTGCTGCTGATTGACTTAAAGGGACGAGTTTTACGACAATTTTCCAACACAACTTCCCCGCTGGTTATTGATATCAGCACCCTCCCCGCCGGGTTATACCTGGTACGTTGTGGCGGGGTCAGTAAGCAATTGATAATTCTTTAAGTTGAAAATGTTTCCGGCGTAGCCCCCCGCCCTGAAGGGTGCCCGCTTGTGCGAGCGTAGCTTCGCCGAAGGCGTACAGACGCGCAAGCGGGCACCCTTTAGGGCGGGGGGCTACGCCGATAAAGTGTAAACACCTCCTCCCATGAACAAACTCAGTACCGAGACTTCGCCCTACCTGTTGCAACACGCCCACAACCCCGTTGACTGGTACCCGTGGGGCGAAGAAGCCCTGCAACGCGCCCGCACAGAAGACCGGCCCATTCTGGTCAGCATTGGTTATTCGGCCTGCCACTGGTGCCACGTAATGGAGCGCGAATCGTTTGAAAATGAGGCCATTGCGCAGGTTATGAACGAAAACTTCATCTGCATAAAAGTAGACCGGGAAGAACGGCCCGACGTAGATGCGATCTACATGGAAGCCGTGCAGGCGATGGGTGTGCAGGGCGGTTGGCCCCTCAACGTGTTCCTGATGCCCGATGCCAAACCGTTCTACGGCCTGACCTACGCCCCGCCCCAAAACTGGCAAAACCTGCTGGGCGGCGTGCGGGAAGCGTTCGATACTAACCGGCAGCAACTAACCGACTCGGCAGAGGGGTTTGCCGCGCATTTGAATTCGTCGGAAATGGCGCGGTTTACTCTTGGCAATACCGAGCCAACGTATTCGATGGAAACACTGGAGGCCATGTACGCCAAACTCGCCACCCGTTTTGACCTGACTGACGGCGGCACGGGCCGGGCACCCAAATTTCCGATGCCCGCCCTCTACGGTTTCCTGCTCCGCTACGCCCACCTCACGGGCGATGCCACGGCGTATAACCAAGTGGTGCTGACGCTGAACCGCATGGCCCTGGGCGGAATTTACGATCAACTTGGCGGCGGTTTTGCCCGTTACTCCACCGACCGGCATTGGTTTGCGCCCCACTTCGAGAAAATGCTCTACGACAACGCGCAACTCCTCACGCTGTATGCCGATGCCTACGCCCTGACGGGAAACCGGCTCTACAAAGACACTGTTTTTGGCACCGTTGGATTTTTGGAACGTGAACTGCTTGGCCCCGAAGGTGGCTTTTATTCGGCCCTCGATGCTGACAGTGAAGGCATAGAAGGTAAGTTTTATACCTGGCAGGCCGACGAACTGAAACAGATTTTACAGGCTGATTATGAGTGGTTTGCCCGGCTCTACACCATCACCGACGAAGGGGCCTGGACGGAAGGAAACCACGGGGAGCCGACCAATATTTTGCACCGTACCCAAACCAACCCCGCCTTTGCCGATCAGATGGGCTGGACTGCCGACGAACTGACGGCCAAACTCGCCGGGGCGCACCAAAAACTGCTCACCGTTCGCGAGCAGCGCATCCGGCCCGGACTAGACGATAAAATTCTGTGTTCCTGGAATGGGTTGACGCTGAAAGGGTTAGTGACAGCTTACCGTGTTTTTAACGAACCCGATTTTCTGGCGTTGGCCCTGCGGCTGGCGCAGTTTATTCAGCACAAACTCACCGATACCCGTAATGGCGGGCGGCTGTGGCACACCTACAAAAAACGCGAAGGCGAGCCGGGCCGCGCCCGCCAAATTGGTTTTCTGGACGACTATGCCGCCGTTATTGATGGGTACATCGCCCTCTATCAGGCCACTTTCACCGAACGCTGGCTCACCGAAGCTGACCGCCTGACGCAGTATGTGCTGGCTCATTTCGCCGAGCCGGAAACGGGTTCAGGTACGTTAGAAACGGATATTTCGGCCCCGCCCGACCCGCTTTTCTTTTTTACCGATAAAAGCGGCGAAGAACTCATTGCCCGACGTAAAGAACTGTTCGACAACGTGATACCGGCCTCCAATTCCATCATGGCCCACAACCTGTACACGCTCAGCCTCTTGCTCGACCGCCCGCACTACGGCCAACGCGCCGAAGCCATGCTCGGCCTGATGCAGCCGTTGCTCACCAACGAAGCCAGTTACCTCACCCACTGGGCCTCGCTCTACGCCATGCGGGTGCAGCCCACCGCCGAAATTGCCGTGGTTGGCCCCCAGGCAGGTACGTTCCGGGAGGCGATTGACCGGCAATTTTTCCCTAACAAAGTGGTAGCGGGAACCACTGGCAAAAGTGCCCTTCCCTTGTTAGCGCATCGGGACAGTATCAACAACCAAACCGCCATTTACGTCTGCTATAACCGCACCTGCCAACTGCCCGTCACGAGCGTGGAAGCGATGTGGCCGCTGTTAGAAGGCGATGCCTGAAAAAGCCACCGGCCACGGAAAATGCTGCCTACCGGGCAATCACCTTTACCGATGCGCCTTGCTCAACCCGTTCGTCAGCTTTGCGGCTGTTGAGTACGCCCAGTTCATCGATGCGGCTGGCGGGCATCCCCATGGCCTGCATTACTTCCCGGAAGGTTCCGGCGCGGGGGGCTTGCCGCACAAACACCCGGTCGGGCTTGCGGTTGAGTTTTTCGGGGTCGGTCAGGAGGCGGAAACTTTCGGAAACAGCCCGGAACGCGGGAAACTGCTGTTGAAAGTTAGCCGCCGAAGCCAGGCCGTGCAGCGCGTAGATGGCGTTGTTGAACTGGATCAGGTACGTACCGATTTGAAGGGTGTTAGCGGCGGTTTGGGGTTGCTGTTGGGGCTGTCCCTGCTGTTGCTGCGGTTGTTGTTGTGAGATCAGGACGATGGCCGGGTTGCCGTTCACGGTGGTGCGTCCGTTTTCCAACACCTTCAGATTCAGTTGCTTAACCAGTGCCTGCGCCGCCTCGTCGAGCGAACTGCCCGGTGCAGGCATCAAAATCATCGATGATTTGCCGTCGGCGGGTCCCATCTGAAACTGCGCGGGCGAATTCTGGTGTTTCCACCCGGCAGGTACCGAAAACTGGAATTTCAGGTCGGGGTGGTAGAACATATTATTTTCCACGAAGCCCTGTTTGGGGTCTTCCCCAAAAATCAGGCCGTTAATCAGCCGCAGGTACGTCTCCCGGTTCACGGCGTAGTTGGCCGGGTTTTGGGTCTGGTATTCTTTGGCCAGTTCATGCACACGGGCGTAGCGGTTGCCGGGGTCGGGGTGGGTAGAGAGAATGTTGGGTACACTTTGGCCTGAATTGTCCTGAATGCGTTTGATGGTGGCGAAAAAGTTGGCCATTTGGTGGGCATCGTACCCAATTTTGCTGGAATAGCCCACGCCAATCTGATCTGATTCCGACTCGTGGTCGCGGCTATATTTGAGCAGCAATACGCCCGCGCCCTGCTGCACTAGTTCTGCGGCCTGCGGCAGAAAAATGGCGGCGGCTACCGTGCCCAACGTACCCAGCAGTTGTTTGCTCTGTTGGCGGGCCGAATGCTTGGCCGTAATATGCCCGATTTCGTGGCCCAGCACGCCCGCAAATTCTGCTTCGTTGTTGAAATGGGCCAGAATGCCGCGCGTAAAGTAGACGTAGCCGCCCGGCACGGCAAAGGCATTTACCACGGGCGAATCAACGATGTAAAATTGATAGGGCAGGTCGGGGCGGTGCGAAACGGCCGCCATGGCTTTGCCTTTTTCGTTCATAAATGCCTGAAGCTTAGGATCTTCGTACAGGCCCATGGTGGCCACAATGGACGGGTGCGACTCTTTGCCGATGGCTATTTCCTGCTCAGTCGACATCAGGCTCAGTTCGCGTTTGCCTGATACCGGGTTGCGGGCGCAGTTGGTCAGGAGCACAGACAGCGAAAGGCCCAGTAAGGCATTGCGGCACATGAATTGGTTCATAGGGTTGCGGGCCGGACGGCGGCGGTTAGTGAGCGAAAAAGTAGATGGTATGTATAGTACCGGTTATAAGCCGAAAAGTTTTAAAATAATACGCCCAGGGTCAGCCCGCCTAAAATGAGCAGGTAAGGCGGGAGTTTAGTGAATTCGAGCAAGAGCACCGTGCCCGCCACCACCGCCACCGAGGGCCAGTGCGGGGCCATCGGTTCGAAAAGTACCAGGGCCGATGCTGCCGTGAGGCCGGTGCTGGCTGCGTTGATGCCCTCCAGCGAGGCCCGAACCGGCCGGTAGCGTTTGAGTTGATCCCAGAAGCGATAGACAAAAAATATCAGGAACGTACCAGGCAAAAATATACCCACGGTGGCCACTGCACTGCCCAGCAGTTGCCCCTGAAGGCCCTGGTTGCGGGTAGCCAGCGCACCAATGTAAGACGCAAAAGCGAAAACCGGCCCCGGCATGGCCTGCACCAACCCCAGGCCCGACAGAAATTCTTCGCGGGAAAGATAGTGTTTGAAGGCCACAAATTCGGTGTACAGAATGGGTGCCAGCACCGGCCCTCCGCCAAAGACAAGGCTCCCGTTTCGGTAAAAATTCTCGAAAAGTCGCACCGGGAAGGATTGGGTGATGGCCCCCAGCAACGCCGCCCCCAGCAATACGCCCAGCCAGAGGTTGAAATTGGCCCACTGAATCCGCATGGGTTCGTGGGTCATTTTTTGGTGTTGGCGGTAGGTAAGGGAGGTGGTCAGGCCACCGGCCAAAATAACCAGCGGAGTCATCACCGGCGAACGAAACACGTAGGCCACCACCCCCGCCACCCCCGCCAAAGCCAGGCCCGTTGAGTTCAAAATCACCTTGCGGCCAATGCGGTACCCGGCTATGATGAGGAACCCCACTGCCATGGGCTGTATGTAACGCGCAAACGCCAGCGACCCGTGTTGCTGCTCTACCAGCGTAACGCCAATGGCGGCGGCGGTCATGGCCAACACGGCGGGTAACGCCCAAACCAGCAGGGTCAGGTAGGCCAGGTTAGGCCCGCCCAGTTTGTAGCCCACCGCCGTGATAGTCTGGGTAGACGTGGGGCCGGGCAGTAGCTGGCACAGCGCAGTAAGTTCCAACAGATCGGCCTCAGTGAGGTAGCGACGTTTGGTGACGAACAGATCCAGGAAAAGCGACAGGTGCACCTGCGGCCCGCCAAACGAGGTAAGGGCTACCAACAACACATCCCGGAGGAAGATGATATGCCGAATTTTTCGGACGGGCGGTAACGTACCTGTTCGTTTCAAAGGTGGGTAGCGCGGACGGGGCCGGGCTATTTTTTAAGACCCAGCTCCACCAGCCGTTCGTCCAGAAACGCCCCGGCGGTCATATCAACGTAGAGTTTGGGGTTGTTGGCATCCACGCAACTGTCCAGGCTGCTGAGGTTCATCTCGGCGCGGGGGTGCATAAAAAACGGGATCGAATAGCGCGAACTGCCCATCCGGTCGCGGGGCGGGTTCACTACGCGGTGAATGGTCGATTTAAGGCGGTGGTTGGTGAGCCGGTCCAGCATATCGCCCACGTTTACCACAATCTGGTCGGGCAAGGCCGTGATGGCAATCCACTGCCCATCGCGGCGGAGCACTTCCAGCCCATCTGCCGAAGCCCCCATCAGCAACGTAATGAGGTTAATATCACCGTGGGCAGCGGCCCTAACGGCACCGTCGGGCGTGGTGGCAGGGTCGAGCGGGAAGTAGTGCAAGGCCCGCAAAATGCTGTCGCCGTTGCGCACTTTATCGTCGAAATAAGTCTCCGGCAGGTTCAGGTAGAGGGCAATGGCGCGGAGGAGGGTTTTGCCCGTTTCTTCCAGAATGCGGTACGTTTCCAGCGTGTGGCGGCTGAAGGCGGGGTATTCGTCGGGCAGCACATTGGCGGGCATGGTGCCTTCGGGTTGCGGTTGGCCAATGTGGTAAAACTCTTTCAAATCGGCTACGGTGAAGCCTTTGGCGGTTTCGCGGCCCTTGCCGATGTAGCCCCGTTGCCCGTTCAGTTCGGCGTGTTCGTATTTCTTTTTAACCGCATCGGGGGCCGAAAAAAACTCCTGAGCCGACTGGTACAGGTCGTGGGTCAGGGCCGGGCTGAGGCCGTGGTTCTGGATGGCCACGAACCCAATCTGGGTGAAGGCATTGCCCAGATTGGCCACAAAATTGGCCCGTTGGTCGGCGTTGCCCGCCGTGAAATCGGCCAGGTCGAGGGAGGGTATCTGGTCGTAGTCTGCTACGTTGGTCATAGTCGGGGAAGAAAAATTCGGGAGTTGAGAGCGGTAAACTTACGGCCAAAAGTGGGTTGCCAGGTACGTATCCGGGGTGCCGAAAGAACCCGCAACCTACTTTCAGACAGTGAGTTACACAAACGCTTTGTTGGCTTTGTTCCAGTCGTAGAGGTTCCAGGCGGCGGTTACGTAGTCGGCGCGTTTGTTCTGGTATTTCAGGTAATAGGCGTGTTCCCACACGTCGAGGCCGATGAGCGGCGTACCGGGTTTTTCGGCCAGTTTCATCAAGGGGTTATCCTGGTTGGGGGTCGAAACAAGGTCGATGCCGGTGCCGGTTTTGATGAGCCACACCCAGCCCGACCCAAACCGGCCCGTGGCGGCTTTGGCCCACTCTTCCTTGAATTTATCGAAGGAGCCGTATTTTTTGGTGATGGCTTCGGCCAGCGCACCCGCGGGTTGCCCGCCGCCTTTGGGCGAGAGCGTGTTCCAGAAAAACGTGTGGTTCCAGTGGCCCCCACCGTTGTTGCGCACGGCGGCGGGCGTGTCTTTGTCGATGCTCCGCAGCAGCGCGTCGATGGTCATACCGGCCAGGGGCGTACCGGCCACGGCTTTGTTGAGGTTGTCGACGTAGGCTTTGTGGTGGCGGTCGTGGTGAATTTCCATCGTCAGTTTGTCGATGTGTGGTTCCAGCGCGGCGGCATCGTAGGGGAGGGGGGCCAGCGTAAACGGCCCGGCGGGTTGCTGGGCAAACAGGCGCTGGGGGGCCAGGGTCAGGCTGGCGGCAGAGCCAAAGGCGAGGGCGAGAAAGTCGGAACGGGTCATAAGTTGCTTGAAGTTGATAACAAAGATAACGGCAACGTACCTGAAGAACCAGAAACGTATTTACCGGAGGCCAATCACGGCCATCATGCGCCCGGTGAGGCCCTGTTCGTGGCGGTGCGAAAAATACTGATCGTTGTGCCACACCGTCGAACAGGGCGAGATGTCGAGTTGCGCGTCGGTCAGCCCAAATTCACGAAACTGATCGGCGTTGGCTAGTTTGAGGTCGGCCCAGGCCCGGTTGCCTGCCCGGCTCACGTGGCTTGCCGAAAATTGCGTGGCCACGTCGGCCCCAACCTCAAACGAACACTCGTCGATACACGTACCCACGTAGGCCAGGCAGTGGGCGGGTTGGGTGCCGTAGGTGGTCTGCATCTGCCGCAGGGTTTTTAGCACCAGCCCGCCCACCGTGCCGCGCCAGCCCGCATGGATTGCCGCCACAGCCTGGTTCAGGGTGTCGTACACCAGAATGGGCGTACAGTCGGCCACGCTAATGCCCAGCAACAGGCCCGGTACGTTGGTCAGCAGCGCATCGAAGCCGTGACTGCGCCCGCTTTCGGTAACAATCTGAATGTCAGTGCCGTGCGTTTGGTAAGAAGTAGCCAGGTTAGTTTCGGTCAGGTGCCAGTGGGCCAGAAACCGCCGCCGGTTTTCGCGCACCGCGTCGGGGTCGTCGTCGGTGCTAAAGCCCAGGTTGAGCGATGCGTAGGGCGGCAGACTAACCCCCCCGTGGCGGGTACTTTCGGCGGCAATCAGCCCGGTGTGGGGCGCAAAAATTGTGGGCACCCGGAACATAGCGTTTGGCATGGGGCAAAGGTAGGGCGGCATAGCCCATGCCTTACCTTTGTGGCCATGATTAAGCGGGTAAAAGCGTTTTTTAACCGACCGTTGGCCGAAGATTTTAGCTGGCAAACGCAGGGCTGGCTATCGCTTCAGGCGGGGTTTTATGTGTTTCTGTTTCTGACCGTCTTCAACACCGGCGCGGGTGGCTGGGTGAACCGGGTGGCCTATCATGCGCTGTTCGGGTTGGGTTGTGCGGCCACGTCGTGGCTGGCCAATACGCTGATGCCCAGGTTGTTGCCCGGCTGGTATGACGAAGATCGCTGGACGGTTGGGCGGCACGCGGGGCACGTGCTGGTGGTGTTACTGTTCGTTTCGGTGGGGAATTCACTCCTGCTACTGATGCTGAATCTGGGTACGTTGCCGTTTTGGAAAATGTACGCGATGGTAACGGTGATCGGCTTCGTGCCCGTTTTCCTGGGCGTGATGCTGGCCGAACGCCGCCGCCTGACCCGGAATCTGGCCCAGGCCCGCCAACTCAACGCCCAACTCGACCAACTGCACCGCCCGGTTTCATTGGCTAACGTACCTGAGCCAACGGGAATGTCCGACATGCCGAAGGGCGTTGTTCTGGCAAGCGAAACGGGTACGGAACGGCTAAGTTTGTTGCCCAACCAGTTTGTCTACGCCGAATCGGTTGGAAACTACGTGGAGGTGCATTGGCTGAATTTCATGTTCCCCCAGAAAACCAGTTTGCGCAGTACGCTGAAAGATGTGGAGGCAGCACTGGCCCACGACCCGCAGTTTTTTCGGTGCCACCGGGCGTTCATTGTCAACCTGCGGGCGGTGAGCCACACCACCGGAAACTCACGCGGCTACCAACTGACCATGAGCGGGTCGAGCCGCGAAATCCCCGTCTCGCGGGCCTACCTTGCCGCCTTCGATGCCCGGATGAAGGCGTTGGTCTGACGGGTACAACCCTTCCCAACCGTCCCTGAATGTGCCGTTCTGCGCCGGAAACGTCCTTTTCGTCCCGTATGCTGCCCGCCCGTCCCCGGCTATTGCCCCGCCCGCCAGGCCCCGCTACGTTTGTGGCTGTCGTGCTTCTCCCACGGCACCAACGACCATGATTCGCTCCCTGTTTTTGCTGCTGTTTGCCACGTTGCTTACCGCGCTGCTGGCCGAGGCCCAACCCGACCAAGTGCCCCACCGGGAAATTGACCTCACCAAAGATGAACCCGATTTTTCGCTGTTCGACGACGCTTTTTACGCCAATCAGTTGTTTCTGCTGGGCGAATCGCACGGCGTGAAACAGCCCCAACAGCTCGATTTGACACTGCTGAAGCACCTGAACCGGCGCGTGGGGGTGCGGTTTTACATTGCCGAAGTAGACCCCACCAAAGCCTGGTACCTGAACCAGTACCTCCAGACCGGGCAGGACAGTCTGCTGCGGCTTGTGTTCCGGTCGTGGGTGGCCGAAACGGCGCAGTGGGCCAATCAGGATTTCTACCGAAAAATTGAGGGCATCCGTGCCCTTAACCAAACGTTGCCCCGCGCCCGGCAAATCCGGTTTGTGGGTATCGATGCCATCCAGGACCGCCCGTTGGTGGCCCGCCAACTCCGCGAATTGACCCAACACCCCGCCTTCGCCCCCGACACTCCCCGCCTCGACTCGCTAACAACGTACCTGAACCCGGCCAACAAACACCCCGACAGCCTGGCCGCGCAGGTAGCCATCAACTGGCTGGCTCATCTGGCCCGCACTCCCGCGCAATACCGCCGCATACCGCCCACCACCCGTGCCGAACTGACCGCGACCCTCTCCGGCCTGGGCTACCGCAAAACCATCCGCAAACGGGAAGCAACACTCTTCGCCAACTTCCGCGATGCGGTGGTGCGGCTGGGTCTTGCGCAGGAAAAACTCTATGGTTTCTGGGGTGCCTATCATGTGGGTATGGCCCCACAAAGCACGGGTGCCCAGCCGTTTGCGTCCCTGGTGCAGGCTTCCGACCTGCCCATGCGCGGCAAAACCGTCTCGTTGCTATGCCGCTACGTCGATTCGTTTTCGATGGTGCCTTCGGCCTACCTGCCCCCGTTCTGGCAGGACGCTGGCAAGCTCTACACCCGCCTCGACAAGTTTAACGACAACGGCCCGATGATGATTATTGACGGCATCGAGACGTTCATTACCCAAAGCCGCCCCAATACCCTAACCCTCTTCAAACTGCCAGGTACGTTGGTAGGTAAACAACCCATTACGGCTACCTATTCGCCGTTTATGCCCGATAACCAGAAACTGCTTTTCGACCCCAAACGCCCCGCCACTGACTATTTTCAGTACATTTTTCTAGTCCGAAATTCAGACATGACCCAGCCGATGCCCTAGCGGCGGGGTAGCAAATCGGCAAACTCGCCCATGGTGCTGTACTCGCCGTGGGGGCGCAGGAAACGCAGCAACGCCTCAACCCGATCAAGCAGTACTTCGTGCGAGTGGCGTTGTACGTAGGCCGGAATCTTGTCGAACCGGCTCAGGTCGGTGAATTCCCAGGGATGCACGTAGAGGTTCAGGTGGCCGTCGGCGCGGAGGGTTTGGAGGCAAAGCTGTTGGTAGAGGGCGAAGGGGAAATTTTTCAGACTGAGCCAAAACAACGGTACCCGCAGGTGCGGCGTGACCGAGGCCGGAATTTGCCAGATCGTTTTTTGCCGAAACGGCAAACGCGGTTCGCCCCAATGGTTATACCGACCGGGAATGAACGTGGGGTGCAGCGATGAATCATATACGTACCCGGCGGCAATGAGGTCGTCTGGGTTGGTTTCGCCCATTTTGGCCCGTCTGAACCCGCGAATGGGTTGGCCCAGCAGCGTTTCCAGGGCGTGTTTGGAGGTGGCCAAATCGGCGGGGGCAAAGCTGCCGTGGTAGTAGCCGTGCGAGGCAATTTCGTGGTGGGTGGCCAGTTGTTGCATCAACTCCGGCTCGTGCAGGGCGTAGGTGGCGGTGGTGAAGAGCGTGGTGCGGGCATCCAGAGCCGTGAACCGGTCGGCCAGCAACCGCAGCCCGGCGGTAGAAACGGCAATCTGTTCGCTCAGTGGTATGTTGTGGCCGAACTCAACGGCGGTGTCAAACTCTTCTACGTCAACGGTGAAGAGAATAAATCGGGAGTGGGTGCTCGCCATGTGCTGACTTCCTCAATGTCGCTCGTGTCGCCGATGATGTAGGGGGGGCGGCGTTTTACTTCCACGAACGTTTTGCCCAAATATACGCCCATAATGCCGATGACGATAAACTGCACCCCGCCAATGAGCACCGTGAGCGTCACCAGCGTGGTCCAGCCCGATACGGTGGCATCGGTAAAAAAGTACTCGTAGAGCACCTCCAGGCCAATAAGCGTAGCCAGCAGGGCCATCACAAACCCCACCGCCACCGAGATGTAGAGCGGTTTGGTGCTGAACGAGGTGATGCCCATCATGGCCAGTTGCATCATTTTCTTGAACGAATATTTGGTCGTGCCGGCGTGGCGCGGGGCGGGTTCATACTCGATCCGGCACTGCCGGAAACCCATCCAGGAGATCATGCCGCGCAAAAAGAGGTCGTTTTCTTTAAACTCGCTCAGCACGTTAAGCACCTTTCGATCCAGTAGCCGGAAATCAGCAGCCCCGTCTTCCAGGTCAAGGTCGGAGGCGGCGCGGAGGAAGCGGTAAAAGTTGCGCGACGTAACGCGCTTTTTCCAGGGCAGGGTGGGGTCGGGGGTGCGCACGGTATAGACCACGTCGAAGCCGCTGCGCCATTTTTGCACCAGCGTCGGAATCAGTTCGGGCGGGTGTTGTAGGTCGGCATCGAGGCTAATGGCGCATTGGCCCCGTGCGTGTTCGTAGCCCGCCCGCAAGGCTACCTGATGCCCAAAATTTCGGGAAAAAGAAATAAACCGAACTTCCTTATACACGGCACTCAGCCCCCGCAGCACGGCTTTGGTGCGGTCGGTGCTGCCGTCGTCAATCACCAGAATTTCATACGTACCTAGCGGTTCCATCACGGCCCGGAGCCGCTCTACCAGCACAGGCAGGTTCTCTTCTTCGTTGAAAGCAGGAACTACCAGGCTAATCAGGTCGGCAACGGGCGGGGCGTTCATGGGGTAAAGATAAGGATTTGGTAAGTGCGTGGGTGGGCTTGCCTCCGCCCTAGGCCGTGCGCGAAGCCGCCGAAGGCGAAAAAAGCCAGGTCCCGTTCGCCTTCGGCGGTTGTTGATGCTCGGTCTGGGTCGGGGGACCCATTGGCTGTCAGGTCGGGGGACCTGACAGCACCCGCTACAACCAATCTCCCAGTCGATCCAAAATATCGTCTTCGGTTATTCCTTCGCCGGAAAGCACAATGTTGGCTTGCAGGTACGTGGGTAGCCGTTCGGTCCGTTTTTGGGTGAGGGTTTCCAGCAGGGCGGGGTCTTTTTCGTCGAAAAGGGGCCGCTCGGCCACCGGGGCGGGGTACTGCTGGGCGTGGAGGTGCATCCGGTTGGCCAGTTCGGCGGGGCCCACGTCTACGAATACCGAAATGCCGGTCTCGTTTATGTAGGCCATGTTCTGGTGAAAGCAGGGCAGACCGCCCCCGGTGGCCACCACCAGGTTGCTGCCCGGCAGAATAGTGCGTAAGATTCTGGCTTCGGCGGCGCGGAAATACGCTTCCCCATCCTGCGCAAAAATCTCGGCAATGGTGCGTTTTTCGGTACGTACCAGCAGCCGGTCAGTGTCGGTAAACTGGTAATGCAGGGCACGGGCCAGGCGTTTGGCCAGCGTGGTTTTGCCCGACGACGGCATCCCGACTAGAAAGATGTTTCTCACCGACTTAGGGCTTGCAGCACCGTTTCTTTGGTGGGCGTGCGGTTGTTGTGCCACTTGCCTTTCACCACGCCGTTACTCAGCAACCACGTACCTGGGTCGGCCCGCATGATGGTTTTCAGCACCGTAGCGTCGGCCTTGTAGGTGGGCAGGTTGAGCAAAAACTCCTTCTTGAAAGCGTTGATGGCTTCGTCGGAAGTCGACGTGAGCAGCAGGGGCGTTACGCCGGTACCGGCCAGGTTGGCTGCCAGCGTCCGCAGGGCCGGTACCGTACCCGCGTCGATGTCGGCGGGGTCTTTCACGATCACAAACAGCTTGTTGCCCTGAAAACTTTGCTCCGTAAAATCGCCGGTGGCATCGTTCCAGAGGCGGTAATCCGTAATTTTTGGCTTGGCTGATTCATTCAGTGTCAGCATCTTACTGAATTTGTATGTCGTGTCGGTGGGGTATTTATCAAACGTGTATTCTTTGCCGTTTTTGGTCATCACGTAGCTAAACCGCAGCGGCTCGGAGGGTTTCATCTGGGCCGGAATGCTCTTGCCCAAGGCGTAGGCCAGCAGGTCGAGGGGGGGCAGGTAGCGGATGGCCCACACGCCCAGGCCCACCGTCAGCACCGTGGCTACAAACACCACCCAACCTGTTCGGCGGGGGGTCATGCGATTGCGGTGGCCAATAATGAACAGGATCATCACCATCAGCACAATGTCTTTGGTGAACGATGTCCAGGGCTTCAGTTTCAGGGCTTCGCCGAAGCAGCCGCAGTCGGTCACTTTGTTGAAATAGGCCGAATAGAAGGTCAGGAACGTGAACAGGCCTACCAGCAGCAGCAGCAGCCAGGTGGTTAGTTTGGGTCGGTAAAAAACCAGCAACGCCACGCCCAGCACTACCTCGGCAGCGCACATGGCCACCGAAAAATAGAGCATATAGGGAATGAAGGCGTGAAAAAAAGGAGCCAGCACCGGCAGGTCTTCGGCGAACACCTCGAAGTATTCGGTCATCTTGATTTGCGTCCCCACGGGGTCGTTCATCTTTATCAGCCCCGACACGATGAAGAGCAACCCCACCAGCACACGGGCCAGCCGGGCCAACGTGAGCATTTTTGATCGGCGTGGTTTGGGCAGCGGGGGCGCGGCAGTTGGGTTCATGGGTGGGTTAGTTTTATGAGGCAGAAAACGGCGTAGTTAATCATGTCCATATAATTGGCGGCCACGCCTTCCGACACCAGCGTTGCGCCTTCGTTGTCTTCAATTTGTTTGGTACGAAGTACCTTCATCAGAATTAGATCGGTCATGGAGGAGACGCGCATTTGCCGCCAGGCTTCGCCGTAGTCGTGGTTTTTGGCGAACAGCAGCGTCATCACTGCCTCCAGGTGCCGGTCGTACAACTGGCTCAACTCGGCGGTGGGGAGCTGGGTACGTTCGTCGGCGGCACGGGCCATGTCGAGCTGAATCAGGGCCATGATGCCGTAGTTGATGATGCCTACAAACTCCGGGCCAATGCCTTCACCCACCTTGTTCACACCCGTTTCCTGAAGGGTACGGATACGCTGCGCTTTGATGAAAATCTGGTCGGTGATGCTGGAAAGGCGCAAAATCCGCCAGGCCGTTCCGTAGTCCTGATTTTTTTTGAGAAAAAGGTCTTTGCAGCCCAGCACCACCTGCCGATATTGTGATTCGGTTGACAAAATGCGTGTGAATAGTTAAAAAACCGACTGACTGTAGCCCGTTTTGAATGGACAAAATTACGCAAAAAACCCTGAATTGCCGGGGCCACCTCCTCGACCTGACCGTGCCCAGGGTGATGGGCATCCTCAACGTCACGCCCGATTCGTTCTACGCCCAAAGCCGCCTCGACGTGGGCAAGGAAGTGGCCGTGGCCGCCCAGATGCTGGCCGAAGGAGCCACGTTTCTGGACGTGGGCGGCTACTCGACCCGGCCCGGCGCGGCAGACATTAGCCCCGCCGAAGAAGCCGACCGGGTGTTGCCCGTCATTGAGGGCATTCTGGACAGTTTCCCCCACGCGCTGGTGTCGGTGGATACGTTTCGGGCGGGGGTGGCGCGGCAGGCCGTGGAGCAGGGCGCGTGTTTGATAAACGACGTGGCGGGCGGTACGCTGGATGCCGATATGTTTGCCACCGTGGCCCGGCTGGGCGTGCCCTACGTGCTGATGCACCTGCGCGGAAATCCCCAAACCATGCAGGGCCTGGCAACGTACCAGGACGTGACGCTGGAGGTGATTGACGAACTGGCCCAACGGCTGGCGTTGCTCCGGCAAACTGCTACCGAGGCAGGCCGGGTGCCGGTAGACGTGATTTTGGACCCCGGCTTTGGGTTTGCCAAAACGGTGGCACAAAATTTCGAGTTGCTGCACCAGCTGTCGGCGTTCGGGCAAGCATTCTCCGAGCCGTTGCTGGTGGGCCTTTCCCGCAAGTCGACCGTTTGGCGCACGCTGAACGTAACCGCCGATGAAGCCCTGAACGGCACAACAGTATTGAATACGGTGGCTCTGTTGGGCGGAGCGGCCATTTTGCGCGTGCACGACGTGCGGCAAGCCGTGGAGGCGGTGCTGCTGACGCAGGAACTGAAAAAAGTTTAAATGACAACTTGTGTTCACGGGCGCAAAACCGTACTTTTGCAGTCCCAAAACGCAGACAAATCGGCTTACAAATCGGTTCTAAATGCTGAGAAGGGGAAATTGATCTGGTAGCTCAGCTGGTAGAGCAATACACTTTTAATGTATGGGTCCTGGGTTCGAATCCCAGCCGGATCACTTGAAAAAAAGGGGCTGAACCAACTGGTTTCAGCCCCTTTTTTGTGGCCAGTCAACGAAGTCGGTTGGTCGTAATGGTCAGGCAGGGGCCACAGGCTGCGCAGTTGAGTGCGCCCCCCCGGTCGACGCCCGTAAATGTTCCCGGCGGAATAGTTTGTGCCCCGTTATTGTCGGGCACGGTGTTGAACGACGTATACGCCGGGTCGAAGGCCAGCAGGGGGTTGCCCAGCGGGTTCAGCACGGCAAACGTCAACGTACCTACATCCACCCAGCCCGTGGCCACGCCGGGGCAACTGCCGGTGGCGTTGAGCAAGGTCATGGTCAGGTTGAACATCCCCGCCATATTGCCCGATACCATGTGCTGATCCCAGGAGGGGGTGGTGCCGTTGATACACAAATTGACGGGCGAAAAATTGGCGGACTGGTAGCTCACATACGACAGCGACGCGGGGGCATAGTTCACAAAAATAGACGACGTGCCGATGGAGAACGATGTGGCCCCGCTGCTGCGAATCTGGATGGTGGCCAGGTAGCGGTTGGTGGCGCAGTCGAGGCGGGTGGCGAAGCGGAGGTCGGCGGCCTGAGCCAGGGCCGTTTGGTGGGCGGCGAGGCCCATAAACAGGCTCAGAAGCAGCAAAATTGATGATTTCTTCATGATGATGTTTGTTGGTTGTTTACTGAAAAGCAGGTCATAGGCCGGGGGTGCCAATCAGGGATCGGTTGAGTACCCAGCGGTTGTAGTCCAGGTTGTTCACCACGCCGTTGCCATCGCCATCGGCGGCCAAATATTGACCAATAGTGGCTCCGTTGGCTTTCCAGCGGTTATAATCCTGGTTGTTGATGACATTGTTGGCATCATAGTCGCCCACGCACAAGGCCCATCGGCCGCCCACGGCTTTGAGTTGCCCCGCGCCTTTGGCTGCGCCGGGGGTGGTGGTAAAGTCAATCAGTTGGCCGCTCTGCACGGGGTTGGCCGTAATGATGGCCAGGTGGCTGCGGTGATG
>JAYUKZ010000352.1:0-7336 GCA_043763995.1 Fibrella sp. | reverse complement strand
TCACTAACCCTATAAAGTAACTGGGAAGTGTATCTTGTTTTAACCTCGAAAGCGGGTGTGATGTTCTGACGAAAAAAGGGTATCTTTATTCCTCAACCAACGTACCTGCGGTAGTTTTCCGCCCTGTTATGACTGCATTGGCCCCACCCACCGAACTGTTGCCCACCAACCTCACCACCGTGGATGAGTTTGAAGCCTGGCAACAACTGCGTCCACAAGAAGGTAACCACGAGTTTGTCAGGGGACGCATTATTCCTAAACCCGCCATAAAACAAGACGAAGTATTTATTGCCGACTTTTTGTTGCGCCTTTTTGCTCGCACCGTTGCCTACCAACAGGGCGATTCGCTCCTCGCCGAAACCGACTCTTACGTAGATGGTGTGCGGAAACGCATACCCGACCTAACGTACCTGACCGCCGCGCAAAAAACCAATATCCGGCAGGGGGTGCGGGTCAGTACATTGTTTGCCATCGAGATTCTGTCCGATTCGGAATCGTTTGAGGACGTGGCCGATAAGATTCAGGATTTTTTCGATGCCGGGGCGCAACTGGTCTGGTACATTGCTCCGCGCAAACGCCGCATTCACGTCTACACCTCTGCCACCGAATCAAGAGTATACGCCGGAGACACACGTCTGTCGGCAGCCCCGCTGTTGCCCGATTTTGCGTTTGCGGTTTCGGAATTATTTGCCTGATAGTCAGGTCACTACACCACCAACGGTATTTTTTGCCGGGGAATATGCCCGTGGCGGTCGCGGCCAAGCAGCATCTCGAAGAGCTTTACCGTGGCGGCGGCATCGCCATAGGCACGGTGGCGGCCCTGAAGCGGAATCTCCAGCGACCGGCACAATTTCCCCAGGCTGTAGGACGGTTGGCCGGGGATGAGTTTGCGGCTCAGGCGAACGGTGCAGAGGGTTCGGCGCAGAAACTCACGGTCGACCCAGTTCATCTCTTTCTGAATAAACCCAAAGTCGAATAGCACGTTGTGGGCCACAAAAATGGCTCCCTCGGTAATGTCATGAATCCGGTCGGCCACCATGTCGAAGGTGGGGGCGGTGGCCACCATCGCGTCGGTGATGCGGGTAAGGTTGCTGATAAAAGGCGGGATAGCGTGGCCGGGGTTGAGCAGCGTCTGGAACTCGTCGACGATTTGATGGCCATCGTGACGAATCAGGGCTATTTCGGTCAGGCGGGCGGGGCCTTTTACGCCCCCGGTTGTTTCAACGTCAACAATACAATACACGCAGTCAGTGCCTGGTTGTGCGCGGCTACCGGCAAGCCGAAAAAGAGTTATAAAGATACGAAAAAGGCGGCAACAGACCAACGATGAACCACCCGGATGCCGGTGGCAGACCCGTACCTTTGCCGCCATGACACGCTACGGACTCATTGGGCACCCGCTCACGCACTCGTTTTCTCAGACGTATTTCACCGCCAAGTTTGCCCGCGAAGGCATCACCACGGCCCGTTACGAGTTGTTCGACATGCCCACCCTGCCCGAACACCTGCCCGCCTTGCTTGCGCTGCGCGGTTTGCGCGGCCTGAACGTGACCATTCCGCACAAAACCGCCGTGTTGCCCTACCTCGACCGGCTCGATGCATCGGCCCAAAACGTGGGGGCGGTCAATGTGATTCGTATCGAAACAGACGGGTCTAAAACGGGTTTCAACTCCGACTATTTCGGCTTTCGACAATCATTGACCGACTGGGTAAGCGGTACCGTCCGCCAGCAGTCAGACGCGCCGGGTACGTTGCCGGTGTTGCCCGCCAACGCGCTGGTGCTGGGCACGGGCGGAGCGTCAATGGCGGTAGTGGCGGCCCTTCAAGACTTGGGTATTCACCACCGGATGGTCTCCCGAACGCCCCGCCCCGGTGGCCTCACCTACGCCGAACTACCCAATCAGATAACTGATTATCAACTAGTTGTGAATTGTTCGCCGGTAGGTACGTACCCAGCCGTTGCCGCCGCGCCCGACCTACCCTACGCCCTGCTTACCGCCGAACACTGGCTTTACGACCTGGTATATAACCCCGCCGAAACCGAGTTTATGCGGCGCGGCGCGGCGCAGGGTGCCACCGTCACCAACGGCTACCAAATGCTGGTGCTCCAGGCCGAAAAAGCCTGGGACATCTGGCAGGATGCCGTGGTTTTGTAGAGACGCGAGTGTCGCGTCTTTACGGCACTACCCAGAAAAAACGATGATCCTTAGACACGCTACGGTTTTTGACGGACAACAATTTACTGACAATCAATTTGTTATGGTTGAGGGTGGGCAGATTACGGCCATCCAGGCAGACAGCGCGGCCACCCACGCGGGGCACGGCGAAGTGATTGACCTGGGCGGCGATTACCTGGTACCGGGGCTGATCGATTTGCAGGTGTATGGCGGAGCGACCGAATTTTTGAACGAAACGCCCACGCCCGCCACCGTGCGGCACATCTGGCACAGCCACGCCCGCAACGGCACCACTACCCTGCTGCCCACGCTGCACTCCACCCACCTGGCCGAGATGCAGCAAGCCGTTGAAGCCGTGCGGGTGGTGCGGGCCGAACAGCCGCTTAACGTACCAGGGATTCATTTGGAAGGGCCATATTTCAACCCCGTCAAACGCGGTGCCCACCGGGCCGAATACATCCGAGTGCCCGATGTTACCGAACTCGATGCGCTGTTTGGCCCCACCGCTAACACCATCCGTATCCTGACGCTGGCCCCGGAAATGCTCTCGCCCGACCGGCTAACTCAATTGGTTGCGCTGGCCCGGCGGTCAGGTACGTTACTTTCGGTGGGGCACACCAACGCTACCTACGCACAGGCAATGGCCGCTTTTGGCCAGAACGGGCCGGGCCAATTCAGGCTGGCCACGCACCTCTACAACGCCATGCGCGGGTTCGAGAGCCGCGAGCCGGGCACGGTGGGGGCCGTGCTGGATCACTCCTTAGTATGCAGCAGCCTGGTGGCCGACGGGTTCCACTGCGCTGCCGCCGCCATCCGGCTGGCCTGGCGGGTGTTGGAGCCGTCGCGCCTGTTCCTGATCTCCGACGCGCTTTTCGCCAATCCGCCCCGCCCCCATTTTGCCCTCGACACGTTCCGGGTCACGTACCAGCCCGGCACCGGCCAACCCGGCTCACCCCTTCACGGGCGTTACGTAAACGAGCAGGGAACCCTGGCCGGTACAGCCATCACGCTGCTCGACTGTGTGCGGTTTTGTGTGCAGCAGGTAGGCATCCCCCTCGCCGACGCGCTCCGCATGGCCACCCTCACCCCGGCTACGGTGCTGGGCATGGAACATCAGATTGGCCGGATTGCACCGGGTTTTCCCGCCACGATGATTCGGGTTGGTAAAGCGTTGACGTTGAAGGGGGTTTGGGTTGCGGGTGGGTTGCTTACGTAGAGACCGCACCGGCGGACCGGCGATACATCGCGTCTCAGACCAGCGCGAAGCATTTGTACAGCAAATTTATAGCCTACTGCTTCGCGCACTACCCAGACGCAAGTATTGCGTCTCTACAGCAGGGGCGGGCCGCTACCGGTGATAAACAGTTAATAAATCTTTATCAACCAGTTGACAGTCAATTTGTTGACCACGTACCTGGGGGGAAGGTACGCCTGACCCCAGCGTGTGCGGACTGCGGAAAACCCGGCATTCGTCCCACAAATCAGCGTTCAGAAAACTGGTTAGCGTTTGGGCACCGCCCTCGACCAGCACCGACTGGATTCGTTGCTCGTACAAATCGGTCAGTACATCAGTTAGGGAGGCCGTGGGTACGTACCTGACACCGGGTGGCCCCGAAACGGGCATGAGGCCGGAACGGTGGAAAACCCAAGTGGGGGCCGCACCGTCGAACAGGTGGAGGTTGGGGGGCAGAGTCAAGTCGCGGTCGAGCACCAGGCGGAGCGGCGGCGTACCTGGCCAAAGGCGGGCCGTAAGGCGCGGGTTGTCGTGGCGGGCGGTGGTAGTACCGACTAAAATAGCGGCCTCTTCCGTGCGCCAGCGGTGAACCAGCCGCCCAGCTAACGGCCCGCTGATGGCAACGGGTGTGCCGCCCACGCCGCCTATAAACCCGTCGGCGGTTTCGGCCCATTTCAGGATGATGTAAGGTCTTTTTTCGGCAAAAAAAGTAAAAAAGCGCCGGTTCAGGTCTAATCCTTCGTTGGCCAGTACATCGGTCATAACGTCGATACCCGCCGCCCGCAGTTTGGCAAATCCCTGCCCCGCCACCAGGGGGTTGGGGTCGGCATTACAACATACCACCCGACCTAACTTGCTGGCAATGAGCAGGTCAGCACAGGGCGGTGTTTTGCCGAAATGTGAACAGGGTTCCAGCGTGATGTAGGCCGTGGCGTGGGGCAACAGTGCCATATCGGCGGGGGAAATGGCGCGGATGGCGTTGACTTCGGCGTGGGGGCCACCGTATTGCCGGTGCCAGCCTTCGCCCAGAATTCGGCCCGTGGGTACGTTGCCCCGGTCATGCACCACCACGCACCCCACCAGGGGGTTGGGGCTAACGGTGCCGCGACCCAGTTGGGCCAGTTCGAGGGCGCGGCGCATAAACAGGTGCTCAGGTTCCATGCAGCCAAGTTACGGCTGGTCGGTCGGCGTAACCAAACGGGCAGTCGGGGCGTTTAAGGTGTATACTTGTTTTCGTCCGAAAATTTATCCGTTATGACCTTTACTAACTGCATTACTTTTCTACTGACCCTGCTTTTGCTGGCGGGCTGCGCCCAAAAACAAACCACCGGCAACACCGCCGCCGTCACGGTGCAAACCGCCGCCGGCCCGCTAGAACTGCCCGCCCCGTTTTCGACCAAATCAGCCGTGAAGTTCAGCAAACTGGTGGGCTGGCCCGCCGGGCAAAAACCCACCGCCCCGGCGGGGTTTGTGGTGGAAGATTACGCCCATGATTTCATCAACCCGCGTTGGGTGTATGTGGGGCCGGGTGGCGACGTGTTTGTGTCGGAAGCCAACACCGAGCAAAAGGGTATCGGCAAGGTGGTGGGCAAGGTGACGGGCATGGCCGGGGCGCAACGGTTCGACCAAAGTGCCAACCGCATCACGCGCCTGCGCGACACCAACCAAGACGGCAAACCCGACCAGCGAACGGTGTTCCTCACGGGCCTGAACCAACCCTTCGGGATGCTGATTTTGGGCGATTATTTCTACGTGGCCAACACTGATGCCGTGCTGCGGTTTCCGTACCAAACCGGGCAAACCACCCTGGGTAACGCCCGCCCCGACACCATTTACCGCACCCCGCCCCGTGGCTACAACAACCACTGGACGCGCAATTTGCTGGCCAGCCCCGATGGCAAAAAAATTTACCTCTCGGTGGGGTCGGGCAGTAACGTAGGCGAAAATGGCATGGACGTGGAAAAAAACCGCGCCGTTATTCTGGAAATGAACCCCGACGGCACGGGAGTACGTACCTACGCCGATGGCCTGCGCAACCCCGTGGGCATGGCCTGGCAACCCACCCCGACGGGCACCAAACCCGTGTTGTATGCCGCCGTGAATGAGCGCGACGAACTGGGCGACGGCCTGGTGCCCGACTACCTCACCAGCGTGCGCGAAGGCGGATTCTACGGCTGGCCGTATAGCTATTACGGCCAAAATGAAGACCCCCGCCGCGTAGGCGAACGGCCCGATCTGGTCAAAAAAGCCATCGTTCCCGATGTGCCGCTGGGGGCACACACGGCCTCGCTGGGACTGGCTTTTTACGATAAATCTCGTTTCCCGGCGCAGTACCGGGGCGGCGCGTTTGTGGCCCAGCACGGCTCCTGGAACCGCACCGAACTGGCGGGTTATAAGGTAGTTTTTGTGCCGTTTGTAAACGGAAAACCCGGCCCGCCCACCGATTTCCTGACCGGCTTTGTGGCCAACTCGCCCGCCCGCGAAGTATATGGCCGCCCCGTAGGTACGTTCGTGTTGCCCGATGGCTCCCTACTCGTCACCGACGATTCGGGCAACCGAATTTGGCGCGTAGTGGCACGGTGAATTCAGGCGTAACCCCCAACCCCCTGAAGGGGGCTTTTGCTCTGAGAGAGGTACGCTTGCGTCAGCTTTCGCCCCCTTCAGGGAGTTGGGGGTTACGCCGAAAATGACGTAAGCTGTTCATAATAAAGTAATTAACTCGACAATTTCATCAACCCACCAGGCCCAGCAAAGCCCGCCCAGCAACAAGGGCAGCAGCCAAGCCAGTGGCATCTGAGCCGCCCGCCGTGGCGAAAAAGGGTTGCCCGCCGCCGCCGCCTTTGATGTGCTTGGCCAGGTCTTTCACCACCTGCCCGGCATGTAAGCCACTGGCAATCAGGCTGTCGGGTAGCAGCACGGCGAGTTGGGGCTTGCCGCCAATGTCGGCCCCCAGCACCAGGGCAAGGTTGTCGGCGTTGGCTTTCAGGTCGTAGGCCAACTGTTTCAGGGCCTCGGCACTAGGTACGTTCACCTGCTCTACCAACACAAACGGTGCGCCGTTGCGGTTTACGTTGAGCGGGGCAATCTGTTCCAGCAACCGCACCTTAATTTGTTGCACCTTCTCGTTTTCCAGCGCGTCCACTTTCTTTTGTAGCGCAACGCGTTCGTCCAGCAAACTCTGCACGGCTTTCAGCAAGTCTTTGGGTGCCCGCAGTAACTCGCCCAAGGCGTTGAGCGTGGCTTCCTGCTCGTTCAGCAACACCAGTGCCCCCTCGGACGTTTTGGCTTCGATGCGCCGAACGCCGGTCGACACCGAGCCTTCGGACGTTAGTTTGAACAAGCCAATCTGGCCCGTGGCGGGTACGTGGGTGCCGCCGCAAAGCTCAACCGAATAGGCAGAATCGAAGGTGATGACACGGACAAAATCGCCGTATTTTTCACCAAAAAGGGCCGTGGCACCCATCCCACGAGCTTCGGCGATAGGTACGTTGCGTTTTTCGTTTAGCGAAATATTCTGCCGAATGCGCTGGTTGACCAGCGTTTCAACGCGCTGAATCTCGGCATCGGTCAGTTTGCTAAAATGGCTAAAATCGAACCGTAGGGCATCGGGGCCAACGTAGGAACCTTTTTGGGCCACATGGGTGCCCAACACCTCGCGCAGGGCCGAGTGCATCAGGTGCGTGGCCGAGTGGTTGCTGGATGTGAGGGTGCGGCGGTGCGCGTCTACGTGTGCCGAAACACCCGCCAGTTGCTGCCCGTCGCAGAGTTGCAATAGCTCGTCCAGACCGGGTTGGTCGGCCAGGATATGGATGCTGAGGTTGTTTTCTTTGCGGGTATCCAGCACCGGCACCGAGGTCATTTGCGCCCCGTTGTCGAAGTAGATATCGAACCGGCCCGTGTCGCCCACCTGCCCCCCCGATTCGGC
>JAYUKZ010000351.1:0-2097 GCA_043763995.1 Fibrella sp. | reverse complement strand
CAGAAATACCCCATTAAACGCCACGGGTTTGCCCGCAATTCCGCCTTCACCTGCACGGCCAACACGCTCACGGAAGCCACATTTGCGCTTCGTTCTTCGGAAGACACCATGCGACAGTACCCGTATGAGTTTGTGTTCGAAATCGGATACGCCATCCACGGCCCCGCCCTGACCATCACCTACCGCGTGACCAACCCCGGCACCGAGGATTTGTATATGTCGGTGGGGGCGCATCCGGCGTTCAACGTACCGTTTCGGTCCGGCTTAGCCGCTGGTGAAACCTATTCCAATTATTACCTGGAATTTGACCAGGACGATGCGCTGGAGACCACACTGCTGGGGGCCGATGGGTTGCTTTCGGACAAAAAAGTTGCGATACCCCTTACCAACAGACAGTTATCCCTCACGCCCGACCTCTTCAACAACGACGCACTAATCTTGCTGACCCTCCGTTCGCGCCAGGTCACACTCCGCAGCCGACTAAATAAGCAAGCCGTGGCGGTGCAGTTCGGGCCGTTTCCGTTCCTGGGGTTGTGGGCCAAACCCGGTGCGCCGTTTGTCTGTATCGAACCCTGGCTCGGCGTGGCCGACACCGCCAACCAACCCCGCCCCATCGAAGCCAAGCAGGGCATCCAACAGGTACGTGCCGGCGAAACGTTTTCGGCTTCGTTTAGTATTACGTTGAGTTGATTTGGCGTAGCCCCCCGCCCTAAAGGCGGTTCGACGGTTCGATGCCCGCTTGCGCCAGCGTAGGCTTTCGCGCAAGCGGGCATCGAACCGTCGAACCGCCTTTAGGGCGGGGGGCTACGCCGAGTCCGGGCTACGCCGAAAAAATGAAATTTATGCTGATTCGCTTTGTCAGAATGACTTTCCAGCCGCAGCGGCTGGCCGAGTTTACCCGCATTTTCGATGCGTCGAAAAGCCACATCCGGGCGTTTCCCGGTTGCCACCACCTCGAACTCCTGGGCGATTTACACCATCCGAACGTGCGCATGACCCGCTCGGTTTGGGAATCGGAAGCGGCCCTGACCGCCTACCGGCAGTCGGAGTTATTTCGAAGCACGTGGGCGGCGACTAAAATCTTGTTTGCCGACATCCCCGTTGCCTATTCGACCGAAGTGATAGAAACCGTGCTACCCATCTGATTATGAGGCAGTTTGATTGCCCAGCCACCGCGCCCGTTCGGTCAGGGCGGCGGGGGTGGCGGTGTTATGCAGGAGCACCAGCCCGGCAGCGTCGTAGTGCATCTGGAGGCCCACAAACGCCAGTTGCTCGTTCAGCAGGGCTTCCACAGGTACGTTGCCGGTGATGCATTGGTCGAAATACCAGTTGAGCGGGTCATGGGCCACGTCGGCCACCAGGGCACGGAAATCGGCGTAGGTGTAGCCCTGTTGGGGTTGCCCGTTTTGGGTGGGGCCGAAGCGTTGCCACAGCCGCCGCATCACCGTATCGAGCGAGCGGGTGTGGGCAGAGGTGCGGCGGAGGTATAAATCGAGGATAAGGGCCACGATGGCCCCTTTGTGGTAGACCGACACCGTGCGGTGGGGCGCGGCCCGCGTGTAGCCGTCGAGCCACAAATCCCAGGAGGCTTCGGCCAATGACAGAGCCGCCCGCCCCGACGGCTCGAAATGCCGTTTCAGATTCACCAGCACCTCTTTCAGGTACGTATCCTGGTCGAAAACGCCCGCCCGGCACAGCAGCAGGTCGCCGTAGTAGGTCGTGATGCCTTCTACCACAAAGCCGGTGGTGAAATACTGTTCGCCTTCAAACTTGTAGGGCAGCAGTTCGGCGGGGCGAATCCGGCAGATGTTCCAGGCATGAAACAGTTCGTGCGAAGCCACGCCCAGCAGGTCGGTGTAGAGGCCCGCTCCTTCCAGCGTGGTGCCGTCGGCGGCCAGCCCTTCCAGTTCGGGGCCAAGCACCAGCAGCGTACTGTTGCGGTGTTCCACGCCGTGGTAATACGCCACGGGCAGCACCACCGTCAGGAAATGGTAGTGGGTGCCGTGGCCCTGCCGGGGGAAATCGCCGAAGAGGGCAATCTGCGTTTGGGTGAAACGGGCGAAGTCGCTTCGCATCTGCTCCGGGTCGAAGGCGGGG
>JAYUKZ010000350.1:0-7407 GCA_043763995.1 Fibrella sp. | reverse complement strand
AAAACCGTTTGTAGTAGGCAATCGAGTCGTAGGGGGTCATTTCCACGGCTTTGGTGCGGTCTTTGGCATCCCAATCGAAGACTTTCATGGGCTGCTTTTTCACCTTCATGTAATAATTCACCGAGTCGGGCGTGAGCTGAAAACGTTTCGTCAGGCTCTTGTAGCGTTCGGTGCGGCGGGCCACCGAGTCGATAAAGCCGGGCAGTTCGTTCCCGTCTTCGTCGGTCCAGGGGTTGCGGCTTCCCCAGTGACTGTTAAAGGTTTTCTGGAGGCGTTTCATCCGTTCGGCGGTGGCTTCTTCGGCATACTGCTGCATCCTGGAGTCGATGGTGGTGTGAATTTTAAGGCCGTCGCGGTAGAGGTCGTAGCCGTTGCGGGTGCCCCATTCGGTCACAAAATCGACCACGGCGTTTTTGAGGTAGCTGGCTGGCCCGGCATAGGGGTTTTCGGGCGTAAAACTGGTTTGCAACGGCAACGCACTGATAGAATCGGCCTGGGTTTTGGTCAGGAAACTGTACTTGGCCATTTGCCTGAGCACGGTGTTGCGGCGGTCTGTTGAGCGGGCGGGGTTGCGCAGGGGGTTATACTGGGTGGTGGCTTTTTGCAGACCCACCAGCACCGCCCCCTCCTGAACATTGAGGCTATCGGGCACTTTGTTGAAAAACGTGCGGGCGGCGGTTTTCAGGCCAAACGAGTTCGACCCAAACTCGACCGTATTGAAGTAGTAGGTCAGGATTTCCTGTTTGTTGAAGTTGCTTTCGAGCTTAATGGCCATCAGCCACTCCTTCGATTTATAGACCAACTTCCGCACGCCGGGCACCCGGTTCAACAGCCCGTCGGACGAGCGGCGGCGGGTTTTGAACAGGTTTTTGGCCAGTTGTTGCGTAATGGTCGAGCCGCCTCCGTCGCGCCCAAAGCTAAGGGCGGCGCGGCCAATGGCGCGGGGGTCAATGCCGCCATGGTCGTAGAAACGGGCATCTTCGGTGGCTACCAGGGCCTCAATAAGGTGCTTGGGGATATTTTTGTAGGCGATGGGCGTTCTGTTTTCGGCATAAAAACGCGCAATCAGTTGGCCATCCAATGAATAAATCTCGGAAGCCTGGTTCAGTTTGGGGTTGCGCAGGTCTTCTACGCTGGGCATGGCTCCGGTGAGGTACAGAAAATTGGTTTGCAACACAAAGACGTACCCAACCAAAAAAAGCAGCAGGAACAGGCTGTATTTGGCTGCGCCGCGCACATAAGGGTAATACCAGCTTTCGGGGTCGATATACCGGTGTACCCACGCCCGGAACGCCTCGCGACGGGCCATCAGTTTCTCCCGAAACGACTCGACCCGCTCTTCGCCCACCAACCGAACCACCTGACTGCCAAGCACTTTACGGCGGGCCTCCACACGTTGCCGAAACTCGCCAAAGGCATGCCGACCCAACCGGTGCCGGTCTCTTTCTTCACTCATAACTCAACGGGTAGTACAATGGGGCTGTGGGCGGGTTGCCAGCGGCACCCGTGTTGAGCAAAGATAACGCAACCCGCCCGATTTTGGCCTTCTCCCTCCCCTTGAGGCTACGCCCCCGCGCCGGGCCTACTTTTTGGTAAAGGTCATGGCCACGCCGTTCATGCAGTAGCGCAGACCAGTAGGCAGGGGGCCGTCTTCAAACACGTGGCCCAAATGCCCCTCGCACACCGAGCACACTACCTCGTCGCGCTCCATGCCGTAGGTGTTGTCTTTGGCCACTTTCACGGCATTTTTAGAAATCGGCTCGAAAAAACTTGGCCAGCCCGTGCCCGACTCAAATTTGGCTTTTGTCTCGAAAAGCGGGTTTTTACAGGCCGCGCACTGGAACGTACCTGGCTCGTGAATTTTCAGCAGGGGGCTGGTACCGGCCCGCTCGGTGCCGTGTTTCCGCAAGACCTCAAACTGGTCGGGGGTCAGCAATTTGCGCCATTCGGCTTCGGTTTTTACCACTTTTTTGCCACCGGGGGGCGTTTTTCCCTGCTCGTAGAGAGCAGCGGTTTGTTGGGCCGAGGTATTATTTTGGCAAGCCAACGACACCAGAATGGCGAGGGCCGTGAGGCCGGTCAGGATCAGTTTCATGCGTAAACGTGGTTTAAACAACGTACCTGATTAACGAAAAACCCGGCGGTTCAGTTTTTTACCACCAGTAGTACTCCCAGCAGAATGAGGCCAATGCCCAGCAGCCGCCAGGCGTTGGCCGGGTGCGGGGCCAACCCCAGCAGCCCGTAGTGGTCCAGCACCACCGCCGCCACCAGTTGCCCGGCCACGCTCAGGCTCACCAGATTAGCCGTACCAATGCGCGGCACGGCCAGAATAACAGTGGTCACGTATACCGCCCCAATGAGGCCGCCCGTCCATTTCCACCACGCCAGGCTGCGCAAGGTAGCCAGCGGCGGCACACCCCCGCCCGTGCTCAGGTGTACGGCCAAGAGCGTAACGAACCCTATGCCGAAGGAAAGCAGCGAGGCCAGGAGCGGGTTGCCCAGGGCCTGCCGCAAGTTAGCGTTGATTCCCGCCTGCACCGTGATGGCCAGGCCGGTCAGAAACGCGAGAAACAGAAAAAGGTAGTGCATGAGCAAACGGGTTTGGGGCAAAACAGGCGCGGGGTGGCTCAGGTACGTACCTGAGCCGCCAAGGATGCACCGGGGGCCTGTTTTTTGGTGCGTTCCCACCAGCATACGTGTTCGTTTTGTTCGAACAGCCGGAACCCGTTGCGGAGCAGTACGCCCTCGGAAGCGGTGTTACCCAGGGCGGTTTCTGCCGTGACGCGCCACAAACCGGGCTGTTGAAACGCCCATGCCAGCAACCCGCCCACCAGTTCGGTCATGTAGCCCTGCTGCCGAAACGCCGGGTAGGTGCCGTAGCCAATTTCCACCGTCTGCTCCTCATCGGGCGCACCTTTGAATTTAGCATCGGCCACAAACTGGTTCAACTCCCGGTCGAGGGCAATCCAGATGGTGTCAAACAAGAGTTGGCGGCGCGGGTCGTCCAGGAACGGAATTGTGAAGGCGGTCAGGATACTCCGCAACGGCTCGTCTACGGTGCGGTGGCCGGGGCGCACGGTCAGGGCTTCCTCCAGCCGGGTGCCGCCCGCCACATGCAACCGAACCTGCGTGGATGTGAGCGGAATCAGGCGCAGACGGGCGGTCTCAATCATGGCTTTCTACACTGGCAGGGTCAGGCTTTGTGGCTGTGCGTGTCGGCAATGACTTCCCGAATGTCGGAGATGAGTTTGTTGGCCAGGTAGTTGGCGGTCGAGAGCGTGTCTGACTCGGAATAGATGCGGATGATGGGTTCGGTGTTCGACCTGCGCAGGTGAACCCACTCCCGGTCGAACTCGATCTTCACGCCATCCACGGTGCTGACGGGGTTTTTGGCGTACTTGGCCCGAATCCGTTCCAACACCGCGTCCACGTCGATATCGGGCGTGAGTTCAATCTTGTTTTTCGAGATATAGTAGCTTGGGTACGTTCGGCGAAGCATGGAAATGGATTTTCCGAACCGGGCCAAGTGGCTCAGGAACAAGGCAATACCCACCAACGCATCGCGCCCGTAGTGCAGTTCGGGGAATATAATGCCGCCATTGCCTTCGCCGCCAATCAGTGCGCCCTTCGCTTTCATCATGGCCACCACGTTCACTTCGCCCACGGCAGACGCAAAGTGCTGCCCGCCGTGTTTTTGGGTCACGTCGCGCAGCGCTACCGTGCTGGAGAGGTTCGAGACGGTGTTGCGCTGGTGTTCGGGGCTGTTTTTCAGTACATAATCGGCCACGGCCACCAGCGTATATTCTTCGCCGAAGGGCGTACCATCTTCGCAAACAAAGGCCAGCCGGTCCACGTCGGGGTCTACCACAATGCCCAGATCCTGGTTGTCGCGCTTGGTCAGGTTGATGATGTCGGTCAGGTTTTCGGGCAGGGGTTCGGGGTTGTGGGCAAAGTAGCCGGTGGGTTCGCAGTGGAGTTTGGTGATGGTTTCCACGCCCAGGGCTTCGAGCAACATAGGCACGGCGAGGCCACCGGTTGAGTTCACGGCATCGACCACGACCCGGAAATTGCGCTTGGCAATGGCTTCGCGGTCTACTAGGGGCAAGGCCAAAATGGCGGCAATGTGTTTCTGAAGCCAGGTGTTTTCCGAACTGGCATCGGCCCGATACGTACCTAGCTTCTTTACGTCGGCAAACGTAAACGCTTCACTGTCAGCCAGTTCGAGCAGGGAGTTTCCATCTTCAGCAGAAATAAACTCACCTGTTTCGTTGAGCAGTTTCAGCGCGTTCCACTGGATGGGGTTGTGCGAGGCGGTGAGGATAATGCCGCCAATGGCGTTTTCGCCGGGCACGGCCATCTCGACCGTGGGCGTGGTAGAGAGGCCCAAATCGAGCACGTGGAGGCCCATGCCCTGCAACGTTGCCGCCACCAATGCCGACACCATGCCGCCCGAAATACGCCCATCGCGCCCAATAACCACGGTGTGGGGGCCTTTTTGGTCAGTTTGGCGCAGTAGGAGCCACTGACCAAACGCCGCCGTAAATTTCACTACATCAAGCGGGGTGAGGCCGTCGCCTGGCCTACCACCGATAGTTCCCCGGATGCCGGAGATTGATTTAATTAAAGCCACGTAGTTGGGTCTTTTCAGCAGAGTAAGTAATCCGCAAAGATAAATTGACCCTTCACATAACCCTACCCAATTGGTGGTATTAACAAACTATTTATTGAACCGCACCTCGCCATAGGTCGCCACCACCCGAATACGCGGCCCCGCGCCGGTGCCCACCTGCCCCGCATAGTGCCGGGCGCGGGGGGGGCGAGGCGGCATGGGCGCAAGAGCACCCACGGGCGGGGTGGGCGGCGGCACGGTCATGCGCAGGTTGGCCAGCTCAGGTACGTTAAACGTGCCGTTGGTCATGGTCACGTTGAAATCGCAGTTGGGCACCGATTGCAACGGTAAGGCCACGGACGAATAATTCGACTCGACATCGATCTGGTTGGCGGCGGGGCCGATGCGCCCCACCCGAAACTGCCGCGCGTAGTTGGTCTTGAATTTACCCGATCCTTTGATGGCCCCAATCAGGGCCTCGCCGTAGCTGGTGCGGGCCTCCACCCGGTTGGCTTCGCCAATGTTGAGTTTGCCATGCGTCTGGTTGATAGTCAGTACGTTACCCGAATTAATATCCAGATCGCCGAACGACATAGTCAGCGTACCGTGCGCCACGTCGCGCAGCGACACGTTACCGAACGACGACCGGATGTTGGTTTCCAGGCTGTTGAGCGCGGCCCCGCTCACGTTGCCGAAACTGGATTCGACCGAGAGCGGTGCCCAAAAATCGGGGAGGATGGTATTGCCGAATTTGTTTTTGATCGATAAAGAATTGGTTTTGGGCATCGAAATCCGGTAATCGACCCGCAGGAAATTCGTGCGGTCCCGGCGTTTCCAATTAGTGTCCGTGCCGCCCGCAATCACGGTTCGGAACAGGTACGTATCGCCCTGCCGCTGTTCGTCTAATGTAACGGCGTTGAGGGCCATACGGGCACGTTGGGGATCATCTGCCGACGAAATGATGGTCATATCGACCCGAATTTCGGCCCGCTCCCAGACCGACACCGCCACGTCGCCAAACTGGTTTTCGATGGCCAGAGTCATTTTCGGGTCTGCCGACATGGATTTTACCACCGTACGCCGCAGTTCGGTGCGTTCTCCGGCAGTGGTTTCGGGGTCAATGTCAGCCGGTTGGTCGGCGGTAGCCAAAAGCGGGCGCGGGGCCGGATGCTGCGCCCAAGCGGGCACCACCAGCGAAAAGCAAGCGGCGGCGAGGAGGATGTGATTAAACCGGCTCATTGGGGGTTCGTTGTTGTTTAATGCGTTGAATGACACGAAGCTGTTCGTTCAATAAATCGATCTGGAGTTGCAGGTTCTGGATCATGGCCTGAATCAGCACCTCCTGGTTTGGCGTGTCGGGCAGGTCGTGGCGAAGGCCCTGGTAGCTGGTATCGAGGTGTTTCAGGTCTTGCTCAAACTGCCCGTAAAGGGCGGGGTTACTGGTCGTAAGTTGCTGTAATTCAAACCGTTTTGTGTCGATCAGGCTGGCATACTGGGCCATTTCTTTGGCGTAGCCGGGGCTTACGGCCACCAGATCGGGTTGCCGCACCACGGCATAGCGGTCGTTGACCCACCACAGCCCCGCCGCCAGCAACAGCACCGCCACCGAGGCCGCCCACACCCCGCGCGCCCACCCTGCGCCACGGTGTATGGCCCTAAACGGGTTGGTAACGAGTTGCTCAGGTACGTTGGTAATGGGCAATTGCGCCGCCAGCCGCTCCCACACCTGTGCCGAAGGGCTACCCTGTTCGAAAGCGTCGCGGTTAGTCTGTATGAATTGTTCTAGTTTCATGGTTTTTGTTGTTTTGTTTCGGCTTAACCCGGAGTCGGCGTAATCCCCGAACCCCCTGAAGGGGGCTATTACGCCGAGAGAGGTACGCTTGCGTAAGCAAAGGCCCCCTTCAGGGGGTTCGGGGGTTACGCCGAGAATAGGGCTACGCCGAATTCCCTCCCAATTTCTCCATCAGTTTTCGTTTAGCCCGTAAATATTGCGAGCGCGATGTTGATTCGCCGATGCTCAGAATTTGCCCGATTTCTTCGTGGTCATAACCCTCAAAAAGGTGTAGCGTCAGGACCACGCGGTAGCCGTCGGGCAGAGTTTGTATAGCCCGCCGCACCCGTTCCACGTTCCATTGCATGGCTTCTTCGTCAATGCCGCCCGTTGCCGCATCCGGTACGTCGAACCCGTCGCCGAGGTCGTTGGTACTGACCAGCAGCAACCGCCTACTGCGCAAATGGCCGATGGCGCGGTTCACTACAATCTGCTTCAGCCACGCGCCAAAGGTGCTTTCGGCCCGAAACCGTTGCAGGTTAGTAAAGGCATCCAGAAAGGCTTCCTGTAACACGTCTTCAGCTTCGGCCCCGTGGCCCACCACCCGCAAACACACGTTGTACATGGCTTTGGCGTAGCGGCCGTACAACTCATGCTGCGCCCGCCGGTCGCCGGTTTTGCAGCGATCTACCAGGTCGGTAAGCAGGGCGGGGTTCAGGTACGTCGCCAAACGGGTTCAGGTCGTCAGTCAGGGTAAAGACGACGCGGGCGGGCGCGGCGTTGCATAGGCGGAATAAATTAATGCTCGGCGTAGCCCCCAGGGTGCCCACTGGCGCATCAATACGCCTACGGCGGAGCTACGCTTGCGCCAGCGGGCACCCTTTAGGGCGGGGGGCTACGCCGCTGCTGTTCAAAATTTGTGATCCTGAACAGCTACTTCAGTACCCCAGTGGTTTTGCCGAAAAAACGCTTCCACGCACCTACCAGCACTGCCACTGCGCCGAAGCCCGCGCCAAACCAGAGCCAG
>JAYUKZ010000349.1:0-7421 GCA_043763995.1 Fibrella sp. | reverse complement strand
GGGCGAAAAAATACAGGACGCGCTTCGCAGAAAACTTGATGCAACGGTTTATGGCACAACGGAATAGTTCCGAAAAACCTTACGCTCAGTTCTTACGTACCTTCTGAGCTATTAGTTTGTTTTGGTCAGACACAGCCATTTAATTTACCTATTGTTTCGTAAGAAAAGGGACGAACTCGCAGAATAATGGCATTTGTTATTGATTTAAAAACATTTACTTCTGATTCGGGGCACCTAACCGTTTACAACAATCTGTTACCGAGCGATATTAAACGGGTATTTTATATTCACGGGGCAGAGGGGGCCACGCGGGGCGGCCACCGCCACCACCGCGCCTGGAACGCGCTGATCTGTTTGGTGGGCAGTTGCCGGGTTTACGTCCACAACGGGCAACAAGAACAACACCACACCCTGGGCCACCCGGCAAGCTGCCTGGTGCTGGAACCCGCCGATTGGCACGTGATGGATCAGTTCAGTGCCAACGCCGTTTTACTCGTCTTATCGAACGAAGCCTACGATCAGGCTGATTACATTGATACACCGTACCCCACCGGGCAGTATGCCACTTCGGCAAACACGGCCCTAACGTCCTAATCCTGCTGCCTATTCCATACCGTTACCTCTCCTCATGATGTCAACTCCTGAGCTTAGTATTGTCATTCCGGTCTACAACAGCGAGCAAACCCTGGGGCCGCTCCTGGAACGGCTGGAATCTTGCCTGTCGGGTTATGCCTTTGAGGTGGTACTGGTGAACGATGGTAGCCGCGACCGGTCGGAGTGGGTTTGTTCGCGGCTGGCCAACCGCTACGCCAACGTACAGGCCATCAGTCTGCGCCGCAATTTCGGCGAATTCAACGCCGTGCTCTGCGGACTGAACTACGCACAGGGCGATTTTGTGGTTGTTATCGACGATGATTTTCAGAACCCGCCCGAGGCCATTCTGACCCTGCTTACTGAAACCAAAACCTGCGATTTTGACGTGGTATACAGCCGGTATGCCGCCCGAAACCACCACTGGTTTCGGAACCTGGGCAGCAACCTTACCAACGAACTGGCCACCCACCTGCTGGGCAAACCCCGCAGCCTCTACCTGTCCAGTTTCAAGATTATCCGGCGCGAGGTGGTCAACGAAATCATTCGCTATACCGGTCCGTACCCCTACATCGATGGGCTGATCTTCCGGGTCACGACCAACGTAGGTAGCGTGTTGGTGCCTCACCACCCCCGGCAGGAAGGCCAATCGAACTACACCATCCGCAAGCTCATTTCGCTGTTTCTGACCGTGCTGGTAGGCTATTCGGTGTTGCCGCTGCGACTGCTTACCGGCATCGGGGCTACACTGCTGGGGTTCAGCCTGTGGCTGGGACTGTTTTTTCTGGCCGGCAGCCTGGGCCACTGGCTTCAGGTACGTAGCTGGGAACTGGCCATCTGGATTGTGACGCTGCTGGGCGGGTTGCAACTGCTCTTCACCGGTATTTTGGGCGAATACATCGGTCGGCTGTCTATGACCCAAAGCGGTATGCCCCCCTACGTGGTGAAACGTACCTGGGGCACCCTGGAACCCAAAACCCAGGCATGATTGACCACCCCGACGAGTACCGCCGGATGTTTGCCGTGGAAACCGATCACTGGTGGTACCGCCACCTGCACAACTCGGTGATGGCGCGAATCAGAAGCCGGTTCGGCCCCAATACCGACCTGGCTATTCTGGACGTGGGCTGCGGCACGGGTGGGCTGCTGCACCACCTGCGCGGGGCGGGCTACACCACCCTACGGGGGCTGGATGGCTCGGCGGAGGGCGTGGCTTTTTGCCGACAACGCGGCCTGGCCGTGCACCAACTCGACCTGCGCCAACTGGCCCAATTCCCCCCTCAAGAACCGGTCGATGTGCTGATTTGCAACGACGTGTTCTGCTATTTCCAAGACCCCGACCTACTGGCGTTGCTCACTGCGCTGCATAATCTTTTAAAACCCAACGGACTGTTAATCAGCAATAACAACGCCTTCCGGGTGTTTTGGGGCCAACACGACTTGGCCGTGGGCAGCCTGCGCCGCTTTGTCCGCGCCGATTTTGACCGGCTTGGCGCGGCCACCGGCTGGCGGGTGCAAACGGCTACGTACTGGAGTTTGCTGCTGGCCCCGCTCATCCTGGCCGTTCGGCAGGGGCAGGCGTTGGCGTGGCGGTTGGGCAAGCGGGCAGCGGCACCCCCAGGCTCGGATGTGTATCTGCCCCACCCGCTGCTGAACCGCTTCTTCTATGGCCTGGTCAGGGCCGAAAGCCGCTGGGTACGTCGGTCGCCGTTCGGGAGTTCGTTGTTGCTGGAGATGGTACCCGACTGAAGGTCCCGATTCGGCAAAAACCAGAGCCGCCCGGCGGTGGGGTGGGTTGTTTGGGCCAGCACCGGGCCGTAGCGGGCCACCCACGCGGCGGTTTGGGTGGGCGTGAGCAAATCGGGGTAAAGCTGAACACCAGCAAAGGCATTTTCGGCCAAAAAACGATCCAGAAAACCCCAGTCGGCGGGGGTAAACGTGTAGCCGGGGCGCAACAGCCGGGGCCATTGGTCGGCCAAAAACGGCGCGAGCAAGCGGGGATGCAGCCGCCCCACATACTGCCCCACCGATGCTTTGTGGTAGAACCGGCGGAGGGTGTTCACACCGTTCTGAGCGTCATAATGCGGGCAAAGTCCCTGAAAATCAAGCGGTGAGTCGGCCCCCTGAATGCAGAAGGGCCAGTCGAGGATGGCCTTGCCGGGCAGGTCGCGCAGGGTGCGCAGGTACGTTAGCAGCCCGGCGTTTACGGGTTTGGGGGCATCGTGGAGCCGGTAGGTATAGCCCGAATACCATTCGCACCCCATCAGCACCAGCAGGGCCAGCAGCCCCACCCGCGCCGCGCCGCGCCGGGGCCACCGCACACCCAACGCCAGCATACTCAGCAGCACGGGGTAGACCAGGGTGGCCCGCCCGGCGTGGCGGTTGAAGGCAAACCAGGGGAAGATTTTCAGCGTGGGCAGTAGCACCGGGTGGTAGGCCAGGCAGAGCAACAGCAGCCCCGCCACGGGTGCCCAGAGCCACACCCGCCGCCGCTGTTGCCAGCCGCCCCAAACTCCCAACAACGTGAGGTACAGGCCGGGGCTGGTTTGGGCATAGCTTTCAAAAAAATGGTCGTGCAGGTACGTCCCGTAGTCAATGGCGTGGCTATCTATGGGGCGCAGGCTGGGAATAAACAGCCGCAACGGACTGGACCAGGCCCGCATTTCGGCCATCGGCGGAAAACTATAACTGAGTGCTTCAACACTGATCTGCCCCGCCAAGGGCAGGTAGGCCCAGGCCGTACCGATCAGCAGGGTGGCCAGGCACAGTACCGCCCCGCTGTTGTGGGTATATTCGACCACAAACCAGTTTTTCAACGCCAAAAATTTCCACCCGGCTGACCGGACATGATTTCGCCAGAAAAGATACGCGATGCCAGGAGCGGTTAGGGTGGTGAACGCCAGCGCGTAGCCCGCCACGTAACCCAGTTCTAGGCCCAGCACCGCCAGGTGGAGCCATGCCCAAACCAGCCAAAACGGCAGACCCACACGCTGCCGATGGACTAGGTCGTGCAGGAGCCGGAACGTGGCCAGCATACACAATACCGTCCAGTGGGTTACGGCCATGTTGAGGTGAACGGGGTATTTGAAGAGGCTATAAAACGAAAACACCGACACCACCAGCCCCACCCCCACCGCCCAGACGTGGCCAAACCGCCGCCAAAGCAACAGGTACGTACCCACGGCCACCACCACCAAACTGTACAAGTAATAGACCTGCAAAAACGGCGCATATTCGGCCTTGGGCCAGCGGTTGAGCAGGGCGTAGAAATAATCACGTTCCAGGCCCCAGGGCAGAAAAACGTGGTGCGTGCCGTAGGGATAAAACGCCTGATTGTTGAGCAAATTCAGCGCGGGCAAGGGCCAGAGCGTCAGGTTATTGGCGAAATAATAGCTGGTGTAGGCGTACTGATCGGTGTCGTTACCGTCTAGCAGCGGGCCGCTGAAATCGCGGATGACCCCCGCGCCCAGTGCCGCTACCAACAGGCCCAGCAAACCGGCCACGAGGGTCGTTTTTTGGGCAATAGAAACGGGCTTGGCAGGGTGCATAGGGCATAAAAGTCCGGCTCATGGGCTACTTTTGCAAGCCCTTCACGCCGGTTTTGCAAAACCATTTTCCCGCAGGAAAAACAGGGGCACTCCCAACCAACCCACATGGCCGACTACAACCACCGCCAAACCGAACAGAAGTGGCAACGCTTCTGGGACGAAAACCAGACCTACAAAACGGACAATCCAGCCGCCAACAGCCCGGATGCCCGACCCAAACATTACGTGCTCGATATGTTTCCGTACCCATCCGGCGCGGGGCTGCATGTGGGCCATCCGCTGGGCTACATTGCGTCTGACATTGTGGCCCGCTACAAACGGCTGAAGGGCTTCAACGTGCTGCACCCCATGGGGTTCGATTCCTTTGGCCTCCCCGCCGAACAATACGCCATCCAGACCGGGCAGCACCCCGCCGAAACCACCAACCAGAACCTGGCCCGCTACACCGAGCAACTCAAAAACATTGGCTTCAGCTACGACTGGAGCCGAGAAGTACGCACCTCAGAACCAGGCTTTTACAGATGGACGCAGTGGATTTTTATGGAACTGTTTCGTTCCTGGTACAACCGCCGCACCAACAAAGCCGAACCCATCGAGACGCTGTTGGCACACCTGGCCACCCACGGCACGGCCAACCTGGAGGCCGTTTGCGACGACGATGCCCCCACCTTCACCGCCGCCCAGTGGCTGGCCCTTTCTGCCGAAGAACAGTATGCCGCCAGTTTGCAGTACCGGCTAACGTACCTGGCCGACGCGATGGTGAACTTTTGCCCCGGCCTGGGCATGGTGCTTTCCAACGACGAAGTGAAAGACGGTCCCAACGGGCGCGTGTCCGAACGGGGCGGCTACCCGGTAGAACAAAAACTGATGCGCCAGTGGATGATGCGCATTACGGCCTACGCCGACCGCCTCCTCACCGGCCTCGACACCATCGACTGGTCGGAATCGCTGAAAGAACAGCAACGTAACTGGATTGGCCGCAGCGTGGGGGCAAGTGTGCGGTTTAAAGCCCCCCCCGCCCCCGAAGGGGGAGCCGAGTTCGGTAACTCCCCCTTTGGGGCGGTCCGACGCTTCGGCGGGGGGGCTATCGAAGTGTTCACTACCCGCGTCGATACGCTGTATGGGGTAACGTTTATGGTGCTGGCCCCCGAACATGAGTTGGTGGACGCGCTCACCACGCCGGGCCAGCGCGAAGCCGTGGATGCCTACCGGGCGGCGGTGAAACTACGTTCGGAACGCGACCGGATGATGGACGCAAAAACCGTGTCGGGCGTGTTTACGGGCAGTTATTGCGTCAATCCCATCAGCGGGGCCGAGGTGCCCATCTGGCTGGCCGACTATGTGCTGGCGGGCTACGGCACAGGCGCGGTGATGGCCGTGCCCTCCGGCGATCAGCGCGATTACCTCTTCGCCAACCAGTATGACCTGCCCATTGTGCCGGTGCTGGACGCGCAAAAAAACCTCGACCAACAGGCCGACAACACCAAAGAAGGCCGCTACATCAACTCCGATTTAATCAACGGGCTAACGTACCAGGAAGCCACCGCCAAACTGATTACCGTCTTGGAAGCCAACGGGGCGGGCAAAGGCAAAGTCAATTTCCGCCTACGCGATGCCGTTTTCAGCCGCCAACGCTACTGGGGCGAACCCGTGCCGGTCTATTTTAAGCCCCGCGTGGATTCGCCCCGCGTGGATTCGCCCCGCGTGGATTCGCCCCGCGTGGATTCGCCCCGCGTGGATTCGCCCACGGCCAACGGCGGGGTGCTGCCCTACCTGATTGATGAAACCGACTTGCCCCTGGAACTGCCCGCCATTGACAAATACCTGCCCACCGAAACCGGCGAACCACCCCTGGGCCGCGCCGAAAACTGGCAATACGGCCCCCTGGCCCCCAAAGGGGGAACAATGGCCGCGAACTCAGTTCCCCCTTTGGGGGCCAGGGGGCCGTTTGAGTACGAGCTGAGCACCATGCCGGGTTGGGCGGGGTCGTCGTGGTACTGGTATCGGTACATGGACCCGCAAAATACCGGCGAATTTGCCAGCCGGTCGGCCATTGATTACTGGCAAAATGTAGACCTGTATATGGGCGGCTCCGAACACGCCACCGGCCATCTGCTCTACAGCCGCTTTTGGAACAAATTTCTCTTCGACCGTGGGTACGTGTCTCAGGATGAGCCGTTTAAAAAGCTCATCAACCAGGGCATGATTCAGGGGCGCAGCAATTTTGTGTACCGGCTGGAAGGCACCGGCACCGCCGATAAACCCGCCGTATACGTGTCGCACGGACAAAAAGACCAGTACGCCACCACCGAACTGCACGTAGATGTCAACATGGTAGAAAACGATGTGCTCGATCTGGAAGCGTTTAGGCATCAATCGGCAGAGAATGCCAACGCTGAGTTTATTCTTGAATCAGATGGAACGTACCTGTGCGGGTGGGCGGTGGAGAAGATGTCGAAGTCGAAGTTTAACGTGGTGAACCCCGACGACGTGGTGGAGAAATACGGGGCCGACGTGCTGCGCTTATACGAAATGTTTCTCGGCCCGTTGGAACAAGCCAAACCCTGGAACACCAACGGCATCGACGGCACCTACCGGTTCATCCGCAAGTTGTGGCGGCTGTTCTACCACGACACGCCCGGCTCCGATGCCCCCGCCCGTTGGCTGGTCACGGACGACACCCCCACCCCCGCCGAACTGAAAATTCTGCACAAGACCATCAAAAAAGCGCAGGACGACATTGATAATTTTTCGTTCAACACGTCAGTCTCGGCGTTTATGGTGTGCGTCAACGAGTTAGTTGCGCTGAAATGCCACAAGCGGGCCATTTTGCAGGACCTGGTGCTGCTGGTATCGCCCTACGCGCCGCACCTTGCCGAAGAACTTTGGGCGGCGTTGGGCAACGTACCTGGCACGGTTTCCGGGGCGCAGTACCCTGTTTTCGACCCG
Organism: Fibrella sp.; assembly: GCA_043763995.1. GTDB lineage: Bacteria > Bacteroidota > Bacteroidia > Cytophagales > Spirosomataceae > Fibrella. The sequence continues at coordinate 333 of JAYUKZ010000349.1, read as the reverse complement.
CAGTTTTTGGTGGAAGACACCTTCGACTACCCCGTGCAGATCAACGGCAAAGTCCGCACCACCATTCCCTTCGCCCTCAACCGCCCCACCGAAGAAATCCAGCAGGATGTATTACAGAACGACGTGGTGCAGAAATGGATGGAAGGCAAACCGGTCAAAAAAATCGTCGTCATCCCCAGCCGCATCGTCAATGTGGTAATCTGAGCAGTAGCACCAAAGTTGGAGTTTCCAATGGTAAGTAGTTGAGCATAATTAGCTTACTTTTTCTCGGCGTAACCCCCAACCCCCTGAAGGGGGCTTAGGTTGAGAATAGTCAAGCTTTAGCCCCCTTCA
>JAYUKZ010000348.1:0-30542 GCA_043763995.1 Fibrella sp. | reverse complement strand
CGCAACTGCCCGAAGTTGTTAGTGGATTGTAGGCAATGATTGTTGCTAATCCGAATAGGGTATCGGAAGTAGTTCGGACTGCGACGGTGAATACACCTGCTTTTTTGGCTGATACTATTCCATTCGTTACCGAAAGGTCACGAGTCCCCGCGCTGGAAAAGAGATTAGCGTTACCTGATACTGTTTGCCCTAACGCATTGGTTAACGAGTAATCCAGTTTCTGGGTATTACCAACCGGCACCAGTAAAATTGGCCTGTCGAAAGACGCATTTATTGGTTTTGCAGAAACAGTTTCCGAGGCCTTGACCACGGTTACTGATACATGGTTCGTGCCATGTTTTCCATCGGTCACTTCCAGTAACGTAGAGCCTTCGCTCACTCCTGTTATGGTTCCATCAGCAGCCACTTGCGCCACTGCTGGCTGTGAGGATACCCAACTAAACACCGGCTGAGCAATTACCCCGCCCTGCGAGTCAAACAATTTCGTCTGCGCTTTAGCAGAACTGCCAACTTTAATAATAAACTGGTTCTGACTCACATAAATATAACCAGGCAAAGATCCGTTGATGGCTGGTGCTTCTGGTGTAGACGATTGAAAAATAATTACTGCTTTGTCAGGCTCTGAATCAGATTTACACTGCTGCATTAATAGAGTGCCTATAAGCAGGAAGACGAGATATAAATTTTTCATGGCTGTTCAACGAATTGATCGTGACGGTTTAGTGATAGGGTAGCGACAAAGGCCAAATATTCTCTTGTTGTAAGCGACGTTATACGCTTTCCTTATTACAATTGTACTTTCAGTGCAAAGGCACCCGGCTTAGTAATGGATGACCTGATAACAAACCTTTGCCGGGTGAAGCCATCGTAGATTTCAATATCGGGTGTGCACGGAGGAGAAGACCCTTCGGAAATTGCAGTTATACCAAGCCAGCTTCGGACAGCTATATCATTAAAATTGTATACTCTTTTATTGATATCTAATTTTAAATTTTGTACAACCGTCTGTCCGTTGAGGGTCATTGTAATGATGTCACCATCAATTAGTTTTCCACCGTCCCAAACACTCACCTGTATGTTACGGCTGCGGATAGTGACAGTGCCCTGATTGTCATAATTTGAAGGAACTGTTTGACCCTGTAGTTGGGCGCAAGTGATTTCCATTGTGTTGCACTTTCCATCCATTACTACAAAAGTGCCGGTCGCAGAAGTACCGATTGCTGACTTGACATTCACGGAGTAAGTGCCCGCTTGCGTAGTTAAACTGACGGCCAATTTATCGTCACAGGAAGCACCAACGGCATGATAATTTTTGAGCGTGCCAATAGTTTGCCCATCAACCGAGATGGTAAGATTACCAACGTTGCAGTCTTGCGTTGTATAGAATGTGATTTTGCCCTTACCTTCTCCGTATGGATTTATAGGCTTTGTTTCAGTTGGTTTACAGCTACACAGGAGCAAAACCATGACATGAATAACAGGCATGGCCCGTCGAATTCTTAAATAGTTCATGTGACGTGAGATAGTTAATGGGTGAGTTTATTCCTTTAGATTGAAAAGTCTTTTTACCTCTTCGTAATCGCCGAAATCTGCCGACAGTCGACCATTGATTATAATTGATGCTGGAATAACGACGACTCGTAGACGGATTGGGAAGGTGGTAGTGCCGGTTGGCCTATACACGCGAATGGTCGTAGATACGGGGCCTGGTTCCATGACGTATTGTAACGATCCATCACCAGTTGTTGGGAAAATAATTGGTAACTGATACGTGCGAGCCTCACTGAGTTGACCAAAGACCTTTTGGCAATACACGAGCACTACACTCTTCATAAGAACATTACCCCCTACCGGTAAGATGTAATCCTGTTGATCCACCCAGTTAGTGAGTTCACTCTGTCCATTATACACGTTGCCGAAAGTTTTTGGCGTATCAAATACAACCAACTGTACATTGGCGTTGCCGATTGGGCCTGCTACCCCACTCGCCCCAACCGGGCCGGTAACGCCGCTGACTCCCTGCGGCCCGGTAGCACCTGGTGTACCCGCTGTGCCCGGCGTGCCGGCAGGCCCCTGCGGACCTTCAGGCCCCTTGCAGCCTGCATTCAACAGGCAGAAAAGTATTGCCAGACCAAAGCCTGACTTAAGGAATGTACTATCATTCGTTTTCATTGCGTATTGATTTTATGGGTGTGAATAGAACAGGACAAATTTTGCCGGATTATTAGGCCCCCGCCATACCGCTTTCGGGGTATTTTTGAGCAACGTACCTGGTTTGGTTCGAGCACGTTGCCAGCCATGCAAAAGACAACATCAAAGCCTACAGATGACTCACGCAAAACGAGAACCCCAGGCTATGCCTCGTTCTGTATAAAAGGGTTTAATGCTCTCCCTCATATCAGGTGTGACGGTGACACCGTGCACAGCCTGGGCGTACTCGGCAGCCCAGATAAGAACGTTCTCTTCGGTTTTGGCCTTGATCTGTGCATTGCAATCGAAGCCGACATCGTGGCAGTTGAGCGTGTTCACAGAAAAATGGGTTTTCAGGCCAACCAAGTTTAGTCTTTCGATTGCGCAACGCGAAAACCGGTATATTTCCCCGGCGCGACTGCGTCGGCAAAGAGTTTGTAGTAATCGCCCCCCTGCCTGGTTCCATACATTTTCTTCACAAGTGATTCGATGCCGTAGTCTTCGCCTTTGATGTAAGGGTCCATAATGAACAGGTACGTATGCGTACCATCGGGGTTAGGCTGTGTAGGATGCAGCACCCGCGTTTACCGAAACACTCGTTGCCCCGCCGCCGAGAGTTTTTTAGCACCAGGCCAAAAGATATCGTGTACAAAGTGTTCGTATTGTTTTTGTTTGCCCGCTTAATTTTTAAAAGTTATCCTATGTCTGACCTACAATTGCTAGATCACCAGAGAAGCTACCGCCTCCATTAGGTAATTGTAAAAGGTCCAAATTAATGTCTATCTCAAATCTTCCTTGTTTCCGAATCAGACGGTATCGTCCTAACTTTATTTTACCTGTCAGATAAAAATTTTGCCCAGATATTGGATTAGTATAAACAATTGTAGCTTCGTTGAGGGGGACTTCAGATGGACTCGGGGAACGCTTATAATTCGTCACAGGTATGATAATATTTTCTTCTGTATCTAAGTGTAGGCTTATCGAAAGCCAACCTTTACCAGGCGATATGTAAGAACCGCTTACACCTGCGGTCATAAGCTGAATTATAAACACCTTACTGCTACCACTAAAGCTAGCTCTAGCACCTGTCCATTTCGCATTCTGATTTAGCAAGCTTGCGTTCCCTGTTAACGAACAGCTTTCAGGAACCCAGTCAATTCTTGGAAATAAATCTTCATCTTTCTTACAACTCTGGGAAAACAATATCGTAATAAGATAAACAAATACTATTGGAATTTTAGAAGACAGATGTTTCATGGTGACTTTTGTTTAACTAATTTTTGTACACTAATCTGTTGATTTTGAATGTTTTAATACTCATAGCTAGAAAAGTCGAAAAGATAACCCTAAACTATAGGACAAAAAGCCGGTAGTTTTATAAAGGGCTAACTCTTCATTTTTACTAAAAAAACTTTTGTATGATAAATCAGAATTTAAGCCCAATCTATTTGAGAACATGTAAGTTGTTTGGGCGTGGATACCCCAAAGCCATTGTTCATCTTCGAGTTTTTCTCTTGGTAAACTGCTTGTGATGAATTATACTCCCATCCATGTTCGTCAAACTCCATATATCCAATTGTAGGTCCGATGAGCAGGTGAAATCTCCCATTTTTTGAGTAACCTATGTCTTTTCCAAGCGTCAACAAGTAATTAGTAGTATTTACTTTTAGCACTCCCTTGAATATTCTAAAGTTGCCTGCTTGGGTTTGAGCTCTTATTAAGAAATCTTCGTTGATTTGGCTGAGTGTGTTCATTGCGAAGCTAATCGATATTCCTTTCCTAGAAAGTATAGCCATATTAACATTCCAATCATTATAAGTAAGTCCACCAGCGTTAGTTTGATCAGAGGTGATCATTGGTGAAACCAGCCCACCTATACCACCTGAAATTATAAACTGAATTTCAGAGCTTCGCAAATCTTCCACTTCCATAGAGATTAATTCTGCCAGAGCCTCACTTGCCACTTGAATTGCTTGTTCATTTTGCGCCTGCTGACGTTTTATATTCGCTACTTCCTGCTGTGCACTTTCAATAATTTGCTGTTTTTGCCGATCAATCTGTTCGTCCCTTCTTACCTGTTCTTTTACGGCAACCCCGGATCTATCTGTCTCTTGCTGTTGTTGAAGTTTATACTGGCGTTGCCGCTCCTCGTCTTTGTGCGCCTGCTCTTCCCGGAGTTGACTCTGCTGGCGTTGTCGGTCCTCTTCCTGATGCTGGGCTTCCTCCTGTTGTTGCTTGCGAGCCTGCGCTTCACATCCTAAACATTTCACCGTTGTGCGGCCATCTTTCATCTGAATGACAATTCGGCCTTTGGTCGGGTCGTCATACTCAAACTCGGCTTTGACAACGCGTTGAACATCCTTAAACAAGTGCCAGTTACCACCTGATTTGTACTCCTGATGGGCTGATACCCTACCCATTATAAATTGGCTCTGGTCTGTTGACCCGTCGCATTGAAGTCCTTCCAGCGTAATACTTCCGGTGGCAGGGTATGGGAAGGTGTGCTGAATATTGATCTTAGGATAACCGTTGACTCCACCAGATTTGGTGCAACCAGTATATTGAATGTTTATAGAAACACCTCCCGATGACGTAGTGATGGCTTGTTTGTAGCCAGTCCAGCGTGATTGGCTATATCCGTTGGGGGAACTATTGAGCCAAACGAACAACAGAAACAACAGATTTTTTGGGGAGATAAGATACCGATTCACAGAAATTGAGAGTGCTCTCTGGCCTGTACTAGTGAGTCTATTGATTTTCGTTTCCATGGGGTTTGAAATTAAAAAGTGTAAATAGAACAGGACAAATTTTGCCGGATTATTAGGCCCCCGCCATACCGCTTTCGGGGTATTTTATCAGACCGGTTATTGCCCGTACTTTGTTGCCGTGCCGCACTCCTCAACCATACGCTCCTTATGACATCAGGCTGGTATCTTGGTTGGCTGTTGCTGCTACCGGTAGTCGGTCAGGCTCAGGCTGTTTTGCCATTACCGGCTGATTTCGAGGTGATTATCGTAGAAAAACCGTTTCTTCTTCAACTCCGCCAGCCACCGGCCAGCTTGGGTGCGCCTGGCAGCTTGCCCCTAAACAGGTCGGCGTGGCAAGCCGTGGAACGCATCAATTACGGGCGGGGGTCGGCAACGGGGTGGGCGCAATTTTCGGTACGTACCCACCAGCCCCGCACCCTCTGGCTCGAACTGACCACCCACTTCATGGACTCTGTTGGAGTCTGGCTCGGCGGCAAAAATATGCCCCTGCGCCGGGTGCCGGGGCCATCGGCCTACCGCCAGCAAGCCACCCCACTGGCCCCGGTCAACCATCATTATTTTTTGTATGCCCTGGAGCTTCCCGCCAACCAAACGCTCACCGTCTGGATTCAGAGCCGGGTCATTCCGGGCGATGCCCTAAAATACGGCGTTCGCCTGTGGGTGCCCCGGCATTTTCTGACCGCTCAGCAGCGAGACCTGGGGGGGTGGTCGCTGTTTGGCGGGGTGGTGCTGGCTATTTTGGGGGGCGTGGGCATCGCGTTTCTTTTCTACCGAAGAACCCTCTACCTACACTATGCCCTGTACATTTTATGCCTCTCGGCCTACGCCTTCTTCAACGACGGCTGGGGGGCTTTTCTGCCCGACTCTCTCGCCTGGTTTGACCGGATTACCACCATTGCGCACTGGCTAAATCTGGGTTTTGGGGCCTTCGTTCTCTTTAGCGGGCAATTCCTGAGCGTGTCGGCCCGCGCCCGCAAATCGCTGGTGTTTCGCTGGCCCGAAGGAGTGCCAATGGCTCTTGTTTGTGGTCTTATTTTTTGGATGGAAACAGCACTAGCCACTGGTAATGAGACACTTGCGCAAACGATTTATGGGCTTGGTGCAGTCTGTTTCGGCGGGTATATGTTTATCTGGTATACGTACCTGAACGATGCTTACCGGCATAAATCTGGCCTGGTCTGGCTCCTGGTTGGCGCGGTATCTACCGTAATGATCTTTTTTGCCATCAATGCGCTGCTGTTCAACACCGGGCTGGTGCAAAACCCCCTGCCCGATATGCTGGCCCTGCGCCTGGCCCTGCTGCTCGAATTTACCATCTTATCCATAGGCTGGCTCTACCGCCGGAAACTCACGCAAAATGCCCGGCAACGGCTCGAAATCCAGAACAGACAGTTACAGGCCGATGTGATTATGGCCCAGGAAGCCGAACGGCAACGCATTGCCGCCGACCTCCACGACGACCTCGGCGGAACCCTGGCTACCCTCCGCCGCCGGTTCTCCGATATACAGTTGCAGACCACCGATGCCAACACCCGGTTTGCCTTTGCCCAAACTGAGCCACTCTTGCAGACGTGCATTGACGACCTTCGGCGTATTGCCCACAACCTGATGCCGCCCGAATTTGCCCGCCTCGGCCTGCGATCTGCCCTCGAACGGCTGGTTCGCAGCCAGGCAGCCGAGCCTCACTTTAGTTTTGTTACATGTGGAAACCCCGTACCGCTCGATACGGCCATTGAACTGAATGCCTACCGAATCATGGCCGAACTGGTTCATAATGTGGCAAAGCACGCCAGGGCAAAACGGGCAGTGGTGCAACTGTTGTATATGCCCAACCACGTGTTCATGTCTGTGGAAGATGACGGGGTCGGTTTTTTTTCAGCACCGCACACGAACAATTTTGACGGAATTGGCCTAAAAACCAATACTTTACGGGCCAATTATATGGGGGCAACCCTGTGGCGCGATATGGGTGCCGCAGGTACGTTGGTCACCTTAACCATACCCTGCCCCGCCTCGCAACATGGCACCTCCTTCGGTAACGCAAATTCTTCTGGTTGATGACCATCGGCTTTTCAACGACGGGCTTAAAAGCCTGCTCAACAGTCAGCCCGATTTGTTGGTTTGTGGGCAGGTATTCAAAGGGAACGATGCCCTCCCGGCCATTCAGCGCACCAATCCGGGCCTGGTTTTGCTTGATATTAACCTGCCCGGATGCAACGGAATTGATCTGGGCAAAACAATTCTGCACCACTACCCCACCACGCGGGCCGTTATGCTGACCATGTATAACCAGCCCAAACTACAGGAGGAAGCCCGCCGAGCCGGCTTACATGGGTACTTGCTAAAAGACGCTACCACGCCCATACTGCTTCGGGTGATAAGGTCAGTGGCAGTGGGGCAGGTTTGTTTCGACCCCGCTGTAACAGAACGGGCAGATACAGCCGGGCAGTCGTTCGGCGACGATTTTGCCCGGCGGCTCAACTTATCCTTCCGCGAGGTGGAGATCATAGCCCTCATTCGCCAGGGACTGACCAATGAGCAACTGGCCAACCAGATCCACCTGAGTGTGGAAACGGTGAAAACACACCGTAAAAACATTCATTTCAAACTGGGTATCAACAAGATAACGGACCTGGTGCGTTTTGCTATTGAGAATAATATCTAGCCAACGTACCTGCACACAAAAAAGGCCCTGTACGAGTTACAGGGCCTTTTTTGTGTGCAGGTACGGGTGCTTAAAACCGGCTGCGCGTATCATCGTCGTCGTCCTCTTCTTCGCCGAAGTGCTTGGTGGGATCGAACATGGAGCCAACCAGGTCTTTAAATTGCAGACCGGTGTCCATCGCTTTTTTGCCCACCAACGAATATTCAGCGATGCCGTGGAGGGCAAATTCCATCATAAACACCCGCTCCTGCTTGCTTAGGCGCGGGTGAAACTGATCGACCAAGTCGTCCAGCCCGTCGATGGTGCGGAGGCGGCTCTCATACTCGCGGTTGGGCAGGTCGTTGAGGATATCCATCGTATTGCCGTCGCCAAACCAGTCGGTAATTTTCTTGTAGGGGTTGCCGCGCTTGTCTTTCTTGGCCTTTTCGGGGTTCGGAAAGAAATTCAGGAACTGGGTGCGTATGGCTTTGCCAATGAGGTTTTGCGCCACAATAACGGGGCCTTCCACCTCGCCTTCATACACCAGTTCTACCTTGCCGCAAATGGCGGGCACTACGCCGTACAAATCGGCAATGCGGACGTAAGTTTCTTTTTCGCTGTTGATGAGCGTGCGCCGTTCGGCGGAAGACAGCAGGTTCTCGAACGCCGAAATCGTCATCCGGGCCGACACCCCCGACTTGGCATCCACGTATTCGCTCTGGCGGGCTTCAATGGCTATTTGCTCAATGAGGTCGGCCACCAGGTCATTGGTTTTCACCAGCCCTTTTTGCTCGGTTTTCACAATGGCCTCCTGCTGCGTAATCTTGCGCCCCATCTCGATTGTTTTGGGGTAGTGTGTCACAATCTGGCTGTCAATCCGGTCTTTCAGGGGCGTAACAATGCTGCCCCGGTTGGTGTAGTCTTCGGGGTTGGCCGTAAACACAAACTGAATGTCGAGCGGCAGCCGCAGCTTGAACCCCCGAATCTGAATGTCGCCTTCCTGCAAAATATTGAACAGCGATACCTGGATACGGGCCTGAAGATCAGGCAGTTCGTTGATAACAAAAATGCACCGGTGCGAGCGCGGAATTAGCCCGAAGTGGATCGTGCGTTCGTCGGAGTAGGGCAGTTTCAGGGTGGCGGCCTTGATGGGGTCAACGTCGCCGATGAGGTCAGCCACCGATACGTCGGGTGTGGCCAGTTTTTCGGTGTAGCGGTCCGAGCGGTGGAGCCACGAAATGGGCGTGTCCTCGCCGTGTTGCGCCATCAGGTCATGGGCATAACGCGAGAGGGGTTTCAGGGGGTCGTCGTTCAGTTCTGAGCCTGCCACCACCGGAATATATTCGTCCAGGAGGTTCACCATCAGGCGGGCAATGCGGGTTTTGGCCTGCCCCCGCAACCCCAGCAGGTTGAGATGGTGCATAGACAGAATGGCCCGCTCCACGTCGGGGATCACGGTCTCTTCGTAACCCCAAATGCCGGGAAAAACAGACTCTTTAGCCTTGATTTTCAGGATCAGGTTATCGCGCAGTTCCTGCTTGATAGACCTGGATTTGTACCCGGCGGCTTTCAGTTGGCCCAGGGTTTTCAGGGCGGTTAATTGGGTTGCTTTCAGGCTGTAGTAACTCATTCGTTGACGGGGAAAACAGAGAACCAAAAGGGGTCGTTGTGTTCAATTCAAACCCGATTTGGCGCAAAATGGTTTGGCGGAACGTACCTGGCAAACGGGACAGCCAACGCCCTTCGGCAACATTACCTGAAGCCTACTACTTCTTCAAATAACACAATTTTATCGACTCTTAACGCCTTGTTTTCACCAAAAAATAGTATTTTCAACCAAAAGCAGTAATCCAGACCTTAGTTTTGCGTTTTAACAGTCAACATCGGCTTAGGTACGTATACATGGTAAAATTCAGCAAGCTGGTGGTCTGGCTTTTAGGATGGTTTGGCGGCAGTGTCACGCTGGCGCAAGACCCCCGGCCCCTCCAACTCGTGCTTCCCCAACAACCCGACTGGGCCGTAGTTTCGGAAGGGCAACCCGTTCGGTTTACGCTCAAAAGCACCGCCCCCCCCACCGACTCCGTTACGTACCTGGTGGCGCAGGGCCTTTTGGACGGCATGACCTTCGACTCGCTGGGCCACTTTAGCTGGACACCCGCCCATGACCTGGCTGACCGGCTGAAACCCATTCGGGTCATTCCGGTCATTTTTGAAGGCCGAAACCGGCGTGGGCAGTCGGCCACCCAACTGATTGAGTTTCGGGTGCAGCACGTTAACCGCCCACCCGTGGCCGAAGACCTACCGCCGTTTTATGTGCGGTTCCAGACCCAGAACGTCTATAAATTCGACCCCAAACAGGTGTATGACCTCGATGGCGACCCCCTGGCGTTTGTGGCCATTCCAGACCAGATGCCCGAAGGCAGCAAACTCAGTGCGCAGGGCGAACTGACCTGGACGCTCTCCCGCAACCAGTTTAACCTGCTGCGGGCCAAACCCCTCTACATTGATTTTTGGGTGGAAGACCAGCCCGCCAAAACCCGCACCAAAGGCCGCCTCAAAGTAGACGTGACCCAGATGGATTTGCCCCCGGTGATCTCGGTGGTGCCCAAAGAACGTACCTACCGGGTGAACGAAAACACGACCATCAACCTGAAGTTTTACCTCTCGGACCCCAACGGCGACGACGACATCGAGACCTTCGATTTTTTAAGTTCGAACCAGGCCATTCCCAAGTCGGCACTGGTGAAAAACACCAATAACCAGTACGAATTCATCTGGCAACCCGGCTACGAGTTTGTGCGCGACCCCCACGACACACTCCGGGTTGACCTGACGTTTTTTGTGCTGGATAAATCGCAGAACCGCGACGAGCAGACCCTGGCTATTACGGTGCTGAACACGGTGAATGAAGAAGCCAAAGATCGCTACACCTATGCCCTTTACCGGCAGGTGCTGGTGCAAGCCTGGAACCTGGTGGTGCAGCTAGACGAGAAAGAGGCCGAACTGAAACGCGACTACCGCCGGGCCAAAGGCGGCAAGCGCAACCGGTCGGTGGCCAACGCCTCGCTGGGGGCTATCACGGGCGTTTCTCCGGCCATTAGCAACTCCGGTCAGCAACGCCTGATTTCGGCCATTGGCGGCACGGCGGTGTTGACGATGGGTACCCTGGAAGCCACGGAAGTCATTGGCAAATCGATGAAAGATCTACTGGATCGATATAATTACGTGCTTGGTAAGCGTAGCGAACTACAAAACAAGGGCGATGTGTTTTCCCGCGAGTTTGCCCTGAAGTCGGCCCGGCGCAGTAATGAGTTTGTGAAGCGGCTCGATGATTTTCGTAATGCTATGAGCCTCAGTGGGTTAGTGGCTCTTGAATTGGATGCCAATTGGCAAAACAAACGCGAAGGCACCGACAAAGCCCTGAAACGGACGTTCAAAGATTTTACCCCGCTGGAGGAGGCACAATAGCCCACAGCGGCACGAAAATTGATCGAACGGTGGGTATGATCGTGACCATCTTCGTGGCCTGGTGTCCTAACAGTGGCTCTTATCCGGCCGCTTTTACCTACTCACGTTCCATGAAACCACTTGCTACAGGGCTGCTTATTTGGCTCACGGCCACGGTGTCGGCGGCAGGTTTGCCCCGGCCCACGGCCCCGGTCAGCGGCCACCAATTGGCCCTGCCGACGTACCTGGCAGCGTTCGCCCCGAATTTAACTGCCGACTTTCCGCCGGTGCATTTTTGCGGCGAACGGGTGCCCATGCATGAGGAGGTGGTGGCGCGGCGGCTCATCCGGGCGTTGTCGAGCAGTGCGGTGCAAACGGCATCGCTGGTACGGATGCGGCAACGGGCGGCGGCTTTTTTCCCGCTCATCGAACCCATTCTGGCCCGGTACCATATCCCCGCCGATTTCAAATACCTGCCCCTGGTCGAGAGTGCGCTAGTGGGGTCGGCAGTGTCGCCCAGGGGCGCAGCGGGCTACTGGCAACTGATGCCCGCCACCGCCCGCGAACTGGGGCTGGTGGTGGAACCCAACCACGACGAACGCCTCAACCTAGCGCGGTCTACCGATGCCGCCTGCCGTTACCTGCGCTACCTGCACAAACAACTGGGTTCCTGGACGTTGGCCGCCGCCGCCTACAACACCGGCATCGGCAACTTGCTGGGCAACATCCGCCGCCAGCGCAACCGCGACTATTATTACCTGCGGCTCAACGCCGAAACGGGCAAATACCTGTACCGGATTCTGGCGTTTAAAGAACTCTTCAACAACCACGGTCACTACCGCGACCTGGTTCCGCCGCCGGTGTTGGCCAGTTTGGAACAACCCGTTACCACCGAAACCGCCACCCAGGCTAACGAAGTGCTTTTCGACGAAAAAGTACTGGTCAGCCTGGAGCAGGAAGCCGTCAGCACGCCCATGTCCACCCTGCCCCCCGCCAACGTACCTGACTCTGACCGGCCCGACGACCGATTCGGCGAGCTGCCCCTGCCCAATGCCGCCGACGTGTTTCGGGGGGGTATAAAAGCCAAACTCACCCAACCCGGCGACCTGCGGCGCGGGGCCATCTGGGTGTTTAACCTCACCCGCAACGGCCTTGTCGATGATGTGACCATTAGCGAAGGCGACCGTCTGTATGCCGTGGTGGAAGACGTTGATCTTGCCGCCGGAAAAATCTTCTTCCGGGCCGACAAAATCCACCTGGCGGGCAACCGGCAAACCACCGTGTTGCCCCTTGCCGCCGTAGATGCCTCTACGGGCCGCATGGGTATTCGACTGCCCGACGTGGCCCAGATGAAAGCCGGTTGGATTCTGACCTGGAAAGTACTCTAACGCATTGCCACAGCCCGGCGAAGGCCCGTTTCAGTAAGGTAACTTACCGTAGGCGGGCTTTTCCGTTATTGGCCCGGCCTTTAAACCATTGCCTAAGAAGCAGGTCGAACCAGAACTAATGCGCCAACGCCGTTCGTTGTCTCTTCGTACCAACAAAATTGTTTTGATACAAGACCTGACTCACATCAATCGCCTCACTGTAAGTCTTTTAGGCTTTTTACTGATTGCACAATTCTCAGTTGCTCAAAAAAGACCCGTGGCCAAAAAGGGTACCGGAATAGTGACGGTCAAAACAAAATTACCCACCCCACAGCCCCTTCAGCGCACCAATTTCGCGGGCGAGCCGGTGCCCACCGAGCAGGGCGACGTGGCGGGCAAACTGGCAGCGGCTATGCTGAGTTCCACGGGCCAGGTACGTCGGGTACAGGCGTTACAGCAGCGGTCGGCCCCGTATTTTGCCGTTATCGAACCCATTCTGGCCAAACACCGCATCCCGAACGATTTCAAGTATATGCCCCTGATCGAAAGCAACTGGCAGGCCAACGCGGTGTCGTCGGCGGGGGCGGTGGGGTACTGGCAGTTTATGGACGAAACGGCCAAAGACATGGGTTTACGGATTGACCCCGGTCAGGATGAGCGGACAGACCTGCTGAAATCTACCGAAGCCGCCGCCCGGTACCTGGCCTCGCTGCATAAACGGCTGGGTTCCTGGACGTTGGCCGCCGCCGCCTACAACGGGGGCGTGGGCATGGTGGAACGCAAAATTGCCAAACACGCCACCCGCAGCTACTACGCCATGAGCATGAATCCCGAAACGGGCTACTACCTCTACCGGATGCTGGCCATGAAAGAACTGATGCAAAACCCCGCCCGATACGCGGGCCTCAGTGCCGGTACGTTGGCCTACGCCGATGACCCCTACGAGCGCGAACGTCTCCAGGCCCGCCGCATGGGTTGGCTCCTGGACGAAGACCCCGAACTGACCGGCACCCCGCTAGATGCCGGACAACCAGCGGGCAGCACCGTGGCCGTGATGGACAGTTTACTGACCGAATTGCTGGCCCAAAAACCCCGCGCCACCGAGCCGTTTGTGGGCGAGGTGGAGGCCAAACTGCAACGGGCGGGCAAACCGCAGCTGGGCCAAAGCTGGGCGTTTGTGATTACCCAGGCCGCACAGGTGGGCGAGGTTGACCTTAGCCCCGGCGATGCGCTCTATGCCGTGGTAGACGAAATAGACAGCCGGGGGCAGATTTATTTGCGGGCCACCAAAGTCATTTCGGCCCAAACCAACGAGGCTACACCCCTGACGCTTTCGGCTATGAACCCCGCCACGGGACTGCTGGGGTTGCCCCTACCCCGCAACGTACCTGCGGGCTGGCTGGTGCAATGGAAAACGGAGTTCTGAGGTAAACGCCTATGTTTGCGTTGCATTCACAAAACACACACATGAACACACACAAGCGTATCCTGTTGGCCGTAGCCGCTGTGCTTGGCCTCGCTGCCGCCGCCTGTAACGCCAAAAAAGAGTCGGCCCAAACCACCACCCAAACGGATACCGTAGCCACGGCCACCGTGGGAGCAACTGCCGAAAAACAGTGCTTCCTGGCTGCCCTTAACCGCGACACCACCCGCGTCACGCTCACCATTGTGGGCGACAACGTAACGGGCGAGATGATCTGGAATCCTTACCAAAAAGACGGAGCCAAAGGCACCCTGACCGGCACCAAAACGGGCAACACCATCACCGCCGATTACAATTACATGATTGAAGGTAACCAGCAGCAGGAAGAAAAACGCTTCGTGCTGGAAGGCGATAAACTACTGGAAAAAGGTGGCCCGCTGACCGACAAAGCCGGAAAAATGGTGCTGACCAACCCCGCCAAAGCCACCACCCGCACCACCCTGACGAAAGTGGCCTGCCCTTAGTTTTTTCCAAAAGGAAAGGCCCTAAGAACGTACCAGGTACGTTCTTAGGGCCTTTCCTTTTGGAAAAAACCCACCAACCCGCTATAACTGTGGTTGGCTGGAAACCAGCGTATCGGCCTGCGCTGTCTGCCGGTTGCGCATGAAGAAAAACAATGCTCCGAACACGACGATTAATATGGCCGGAAACACCGCCATGTTATCCAGCGTAGCCTGCCCGGCGGCTAGGTCGGCAGCGGGGCCAGCCAGGCCCTGTTTAGAAGCCAGGGCTTTTTCGTCGTCGAGCCAGCCGCCAATGACGGGCTGAAACAGCGAGGTAGCAAACATACCCATGCCGCCCACGATAGACATACCCAACGCGCCCGCCTGTGGAATGTATTCGGCCACGAACCCAATCATGGTGGGCCAGAAATAGCACACGCCCAGCGCAAAAATCATGGCCGACACGTACACCATCGGCCCTTCGGCCCGGCTCATCAGCAGGATACCCACCGTAGTGAGAATGGCCGATCCCAGTAGTACGCCCGTCGAGTTCAGGCGGTGTACAATTGGCCCGGCAAAGTAGCGGCCCACGGCCATCAGCCCCGTTACCAGAGCCAAAATCAACAACGGACTAGCTCCGGTTGCGCCCAAAATTGGCCCCACCCATTGTTGCGGGCCAAACTCCGAGATAGCCGTCAGGGCCATACACAAGAAAATAGTGAGGTAAAGCGGGCTAAGCATAGCCCGGAAATTTTGGCCCGTTGAAGCCGCCCCTTCCACCTGACTTACAGGGAAAGATTGCCCCAAAAACAAAAATCCGTAGACCAACGTAGGCACCAAAATCAGTGCCACCTGCGACTGCCCTACAATGCCCTGCGCCTTCATAAATTCGGAGGCCAAACTCCCGATCACGATACCACCGGGAAACCACATATGGAACCGGTTCAGCATCTTAGTGGTCTCGTTGCCGCTGTACATCGAAGCAATCATGGGGTTACAGGCGGCTTCGACCATGCCATTGCCAAAACCCACAAAAAATGAAGACAGAATAAGCGTCCAGAACCCACCGGCAAACACAGTCATTACCAGCCCAAGTACATGGGCAAAAAAAGCTACCCAAATGATTCGTTTCGGGCCGATGGCGTTGTAGAGTGGTCCGCCAAACATCATAGCCACGGGAAAACCCAGAAAAGCCATCGTGTTGATGTAACCCAACTCAGTGTTGGTAAGGCCGAATTGTGTGCCCAACTGAGTCAGGATGCCCGCCCGGATGGCAAACGTCATGGAGGTGGTAATGAGGGCAAAGCAACTGGCGTTGAAAAGCCGGGTGCGACTGATAGCAGCGTCCATAGCAGAGAAAGTAGGGGGTTGAAAGAATAGATCAGGTTGTTTTTGAAAGCAAACACCCCGGCCCGGCTACCCGGAAGCGGGGGGCAGGGAGTACAAAATTTCCTAAAAAAAAGGAAATCCACTAATTTTCCGGCCAATAAGTAGATGAACCCACCCTTTGCCATTTTACCAACGTACCTGCGGCCACACGCCTCTTGCTTCCTATGACTCCCCAAGCGTCCACGAATCTAGCCCCCCCGGCCCCTGCGTCAACTCTCCACCGCAAACTCCGTATGGGTATGGTGGGCGGCAGTCTGGAAGCCTTCATCGGGTCGGTTCACCGCCGCGCCGCCGCCCTCGACAACGAAATTGAGCTGGTGTGCGGGGCCTTCAGTTCCAACCCCGAAAAATCGAGGCAGACTGGCCACGCCCTCTATTTGCCTGAAAACCGGGTCTATGCCAATTACGAAGAAATGATTTTGGGGGAAAAGGCCCTCCCCGAAGGCGAACGGATGGATTTTGTGACCATTGTAACGCCCAACCATATGCACTTCGGCCCCGCCAAAATGGCTCTCGAAAACGGGTTCCATGTGGTTTGTGATAAACCCGTGGCCCTCAACCTGGAGCAAGCCCGCCACCTGAAACAACTCGTTGACCAAACGGGTCTGCTTTTTTGCCTTACCCACAACTACACCGGCTACCCCATGGTGAAACAGGCACGCGCCATGGTGAAAGCCGGTAAATTAGGCAATATCCGCAAGGTAATGGTGGAATACCCGCAGGGCTGGCTGGCGCAATTGGTGGAAGCCACCGGCCAAAAACAGGCAGGCTGGCGCACCGACCCGGCCCGCTCGGGCGCGGCGGGCGGCGTGGGCGACATTGGCACGCACGCCGAAAACCTGGCCGAATACATCACCGGCCTGAAAATCACCGAACTCTGCGCCGACCTGACCATTTTTGTGGAAGGCCGTTTGCTGGACGACGATGCCAACATGCTGCTTCGGTTCGAGAACGGCGCGAAGGGTACGTTGATAAACAGCCAGATTGCCAACGGCGAAGAAAACCCCTTCTCGATCCGGGTCTACGGCGAATTTGGCGGACTGGAATGGCGACAAATGGAGCCTAACACGCTGATCTATAAGACTAACGAGGATGGTGCCCGCTACCTCCGCACCGGCGTGGGCGACCTCTCGCCCGAAGCCCAGGCCAACACCCGCCTTCCCGCCGGCCACCCTGAAGCCTTCCTGGAAGCGTTCGCCAATGTCTATTACAACTTCGCCCTCACCCTCCGCGCCCGAATGAATGGGCAGCAACCCGACCCCCTCCGCCTCGATTTCCCCGGTATCGACGAAGGCATTCGCGGCATGGCCTTCATCGACACCGTCATCGCCTCCGATAAATCTTCGGAGAAGTGGACGGCGTTTATTCAATGAGTGAATGTGCGAATGAGTGATTGAGTAAATATTTGGCTCGCTTCGCATTTCAACATACGTCAACGTACCAAACATTCACTCATTCGCGCATTCACTAATTCACTAATTCGCTCATTAACCCATGTACCATTCCCCGGAGGAGAAAGCTGAGTTTGCCCAACAGACAGAAAACCGGTTGAAGCAGTTTGCATTGCGTTGTGTTCGTGTTTTTCGGGCATTGCCCACTGCCTACGAGGCCCAGCATTTTGGAAAGCAGTTAATTCGCTCCTCCTCGTCTGCCGCTGCCAACTACCGTGCCGTTCGGCGAGGCAGAAGCCAAAACGAATTTTTTGCTAAACTCAGTTTGACCGTTGAAGAGTTAGATGAATCTGTTTTTTGGCTGGAGATGCTCATTTTCGCCGATCTCGTGGCAGCAGACCGACTGGATGAACTGGTGGACGAAGGGAATCAACTGCTCAAAATCTTATCAAAAGCGCGAAGCAACACCAAATAAACAGTTACTAAACATTCACTAATTCACACATTCACTAATTCGCTCATTAAAATCTATGTCCAAAATCAAGGTTGGTGTCGTGGGCACCGGGTTTATCGGGCCAGCCCACATCGAGGCGCTTCGCCGGTTGCCCAATGTTGAGGTGGTGGCTCTTTGCGAAGTCACGCAGGAACTGGCCGAGGTTAAAGCCGCCCAGTTGGGCATTGCCCGCGCCTACACGTTCGACGAACTACTAAAGCAAGACGACATCCAGAGTATTCATATTTGTACGCCCAATTTCCTGCATTACAGCCAATCGAAAGCGGCTCTGCTGGCCGGAAAGCACGTTATTTGCGAAAAACCGTTGGCGAAAGATCTGCACGAAGCCGAAGAACTGGTGCAACTTGCGGCCACGTCGGGGCTGGTCAATGCCGTACATTTCAACCTGCGCTACTACCCCCTGGTACGTCAGATGAAGGTCATGCGCGAAAAGGGTGAACTGGGCGATGTGTACAGCATCATCGGCTCATACCTCCAGGATTGGCTCTTCTACGAAACCGATTACAATTGGCGGCTGGAACCCGACAAATCGGGCGATTCACGCGCCATTGCCGACATCGGCTCGCACTTGCTGGACATTATCGAATATGTCACCGGCCTGAAAACCACCGCCGTCCTGGCCGATTTCAACACCATTCACAAGACCAGAAAAAAGCCCCTGAAGCCCGTGGAGACCTATTCGGGCAAACTGCTTCAGCCCGACGACTACGCCGACGTACCCATCAACACCGAAGACCACGCCAACGTCTTGCTCCGGTTCAGCAATGGGAACCGGGGCGTGGTCACGGTATCGCAGGTATCGGCAGGGCGGAAAAATCAACTAAAACTGGAAATTTCGGGGTCGAAACAAACGTTTGCTTTTGATTCCGAATCGCCCAATCAACTCTGGCTCGGCAACCGCGACGGCTACAACCAAACCATGACAGACGATCCCTCGCTGGTTCACGCCGAAGTGCGGTCGGTGATTGGTTTCCCCGGTGGCCACAATGAAGGTTTCCCGGATACGTCGAAGCAGATGTTCAAAGAAGTCTACGCGGCCATCGAGACGGGCAAACAACCCGAAAACCCAACGTACCCAACCTTTGCCGACGGCTACCGCGAACTACTCATCTGCGAGCGTATCCTGGAAAGCAATAAAAAGCAGACTTGGGTGGAGGTATGAAGGCTGAAAGAGGCTTGGTAATTTATCCAAGTTGTATGAAGCAAGTTTTTTTCGAGCGAATAGGCCAGTAGAAATAGCACGATTGGTAGGTGCAAGCTTCGGTTCTACACCGTTATCCAACGGCCTTCCTGCAAACTGCGCAGGGCGGCCAGGGTGGCGGCGGTGGTGTTTATGATGTCGGCGAAAGGAATGGGCGGTGGGCCACCGGTGCGCAAGGTCTGAACCAGCCGCCGAAATTGCTCGGTATGCCCCTTATCCTGCCCACCCGACAGCGACGAAAAACCCCGGAAGCCGTACCCTTTCAACGTCTTGAAATTGTCGAGCACCAGCGTTCGCTCCTGCGAGTAGACCTCCACGCGCTCTTTGGCGTAGGCTTTGCTGCCGTTGGCGAAATAGTTGACCACGCCCGTGGCACCGTTGGCATACCGGAGCAGGATGGTCGCCGAATCGGAGGTTTCGGTCGGAAATTTCCCCATCGCGTTCATACACACGCTTAGCACGGGACTTCCGGCCAGGTACGTGATCAGGTCGATGTGGTGGCAGGCTTCGCCCAAAATTCGTCCGCCGCCCACGGCCCGGTCGTGTACCCAAGCCGAGGCTGGTATGGCTCCGGCGTTCATGGTGGCCACGATATTCATGGGCACGGCTCCGCTTTGCTGCCCCCCCAGCAGGGTTTTTGCTTTTTGTGCCGTGGGCGAAAAACGGCGGTTGAAGCCCACCAGCACCATGCGTCCGGTGGCTTGTTGGGTTTCAATAACCGCCATTAGTTCGTCGTCATAAATCGCGAGCGGTTTTTCTACGAACACGTGTTTACCAGCTTGCAGGGCCTCAATGGCCAGCCGGGCGTGGTTGTTATGCCGCGTGGTAATCACGCAGAGGTCAATGGCGGGGTCGGTCAGGAGGGTGCGGTAGTCGGTGGTGCTGCTGGCGATGCCGTGCTTTTTGGCCAATAGTGTGCCGCTCAGGCCGTTGGCACTGGCAATGCCGTGCAGCACGGCCCCGGCTTTTTGCAGGGCAGGCACCAGCGTGGAGGCCGCAAAGTTGCCCGCCCCCACAACGCCCACTACCCCGCCGCCCGGCCCGGCCACGGCCTCGCGCAGCGGTTCGCATAGCCAAACAGACGTACCTGTGGTGCCGGGCAGGGCCTGTTGGGGGTAGCTTAGGAGCGAGGCAATACTGCCTTTGTTGAGGTGTCCGTAAATTTTCTGGTAGTTATCCAGCGGCACCACCTCCGAGATGAGCGGGTCTACCTGCAATTGGCCCGTGGCCAGCAGCCGCAGAATGGCCTGGAAGTTGCGGTTTTCGGTCCAGCGCACAAAGGGCAGAGGATAGTCGTGGCCAGCTTGCTCATAATCAGCGTCGTAGCGTCCGGGGCCATAGGAGCAGGAGACCTGAAACGAAAGCTCTTTTTCGTAGAAATCGGCCCGGCTGAGGGTCAGCCCCACCACGCCCACCAGCACAATGCGCCCGCGTTTGCGGCTCATGCGGGCGGCTTGGGTCATTACCTCGTTGCTTTTTGTGGAAGCCGTAATGAGCACCCCGTCGGCGCCGGCACCGGTGGTCAGGTCCAGCACGGCCTTCACCCCGTCGGTTTGGGTGGGGTTCAGTGTTTCGATGCCCAGCGTGCGGGCCAGGGTCAGCTTGGTTTCGTCGGGGTCGAGGCCAATGACGCGGCAACCGTTGAGCCGCAGGAGTTGCGCCGTCAGGAGGCCAATCAGCCCCAGGCCCACCACCACCACCGTCTCGCCCAGGGTGGGGTTGAGCAGCCGAATACCCTGCAAGCCAATGGCCCCAATCACGGTGAACGTGGCCTGTTCGTCGGTGACGGTATCGGGCACCAGGGCCACCAGGTTGCGCGGCACGCAGACCAGTTCGGCGTGGGGGCCGTTGGAAATGACCCGGTTGCCCACGGCGATGTCGGTGATGCCCGCGCCCACGGCCACTACCTCGCCCATCTGGCAGTAGCCCAGCGGCAGGGGCTGATCCAACTTGCGGAATACGGCTTCGAGGGTCGGCAT
The DNA here is from genome assembly GCA_043763995.1 of Fibrella sp. Taxonomy (GTDB): domain Bacteria; phylum Bacteroidota; class Bacteroidia; order Cytophagales; family Spirosomataceae; genus Fibrella. The sequence goes on along the minus strand of JAYUKZ010000348.1, from coordinate 9,726 downwards.
CAGCCCGTCGGACTGGATTTTTTCGATGACCTGTTTGACTTTGTCGGGCTGTTGGCGGGCTTTACTGAGTAGGTTGGCCTTGCCAAAATCGACCAGCATTCGTTCGGTTCCCAGCGACACCAGCGAACGGCGGGTTTGGATCAGCACTTGCCCGGCACGTACCTGGGGGGCGGGCACCGTTTCCAACACGGTCTCGCCGGTTTTCAGGTGCTGAATCAGTTGGCGCATGGTGTTTTTATTGTACGAGTAAAGGTAACTACGTAAGGGCTGCTTCCTATCTTTGGCTGTACTGCCCACTGCCGCCACCGGAATGACCATTCTTATTTTTTCCTGTAACCGTGCGTTGCAGTTGCAGACGCTGCTCAACAGCCTCTTTACGCACCTGACCGTGGCAGTGCCCTACACCGTACACGTACTCTATGCCGCGACCGATGCCGATTATGTATCTGGTTATGAGCGCATTAGTATAAGTTTTCCGATGGTTCAGTTTCACCGCGAGGCAACCCAACGCCGCTGGGCCTGGCCGTTGCCGTTTCAGTATTGGAAAAACGGATTGCGGTTTTTGCGGCACAAAAGCCTGCGCCGAACCAGTGATTTTAAAGCCTTCACCGAGCAAATTCTTGCCCAAAGCCCCCACGAAGGAGTTATGTTCCTGACCGACGACAGCCTGTTTATCCGGCCCGAACGGATCGACGCGGCGCGGTTGGCGATGGTGCTTGCCAACCCGGCAAGTACGTATAGCCTGAGCCTCCGCCACGGCCTGACTCTGCGCCCACTTCCGCCCGACATTCAGCCCGCCGCTGAGCAGCAATACGCCTGGAAGTTCCGGCCCGGTCAGCCCGATTTGGGGCATTGGACGTGGCGTTTTTCGGTCGATGGCCACGTGTATCCGCGCCAAACGGTGCTGTCTGTTCTGCGGCGGTTGCACTACGCCAACCCGAATTCGCTGGAGGGGTTCATGAACGATTTTGTACGAACGGTTCGGCCCGATTTGTTCAGCACCCTGCTTTTCAACGAACAGCCCGCTCTGGTGGGCTTTGTGCTGAACAAAGTGCAGACCTTCAACGCGAACCACAGCCTGGACATGTCGCCCGCTTACCTGAACCAAAAACTGCTGGTGGGTTACACCTTGACGTACTGTTACGAAACGCCCGTAACCGATTTTCAGCCCGTCCTGACAGCCGTTGAGTTACACCAGTCCGCCACCGGCCACCGGGAAACCCTATTGGTGGCCTAGCCCGTTGCATGCCAATCAATTGCGCCCAACCAACGTCTCGGCAATCCGTTTGGCGGCTTGCCCGTCCCAGAGCGGTGGTATGCGGCCCTGCTTCGACGTGCCAGCCCGGATGGCGGCCAGTTCGGTGGCTACGGTAGCGGGGTTCAGGTCGGCCAGCAGGGTGTTGGTACCCAGCGTGACGGTGCTGGGCCGCTCGGTAGTGTTGCGGAAGGTGAGGCAGGGCACTTGCAGGTACGTTGTTTCTTCCTGAACACCCCCCGAATCGGTGATGACGGCCAGGGCGTTCTCCATCAGGTTCAGGAATTCCAGGTATCCCTGCGGTTCCAGCAGCCGTACATTCGGGATGGCCGTGAGGGTATCCAGCAAGCCCAGTTGGGTTAGGCTGTTGGCGGTGCGGGGGTGCAGGGGGAACAGCACGACATGGTGCCGGGCGGCATCGGTCACGATCTGGAGAATGGCCCGTAGTCCGGCTTCGTGGTCTACGTTGGCGGGGCGGTGCATGGTAGCCAGCACATACGAACGGGGGCGTAGGCCCAGGCTGTTTACCGCGTTGAGGGTACTGGCCCGCTGCCGGTAATGCACCAGCGAGTCGATCATGACGTTACCCACGAAATGAATTTTTTTATCCCTAATTCCCTCCCGGTGCAGGTTTTCGAGGCCCGCCTGCTCGGTCACGAAGAGTTTGTGGGCCAGGTGGTCGGTCAGGATTCGGTTGATTTCTTCGGGCATTTGCTTATCGCCCGAGCGGAGGCCTGCCTCCACGTGCGCCACCCGAACGCCGTGTTGCACCGCCGCCAGAGCACAGGCCAGGGTGCTGGTTACGTCGCCCACCACCACCACCCAGTCGGGTTTTTCGGCGTACAGCACCGGCTCAAACCGCGCCATGATCTCGGCGGTTTGTTGGGTAGACGTACCAGAGCCAACGCCTAGGTAATGGTGGGGGCAGGGTAGTTCCAACTGGTTGAAAAACACATCGCTCATGCGGTTGTCGTAGTGCTGTCCGGTATGCAAAATCCTGGACACGCAGTTGGGCGTTTGCTCGAAGGCGCGGTGCAGCGGCGCGGCTTTCATGAAGTTGGGCCGGGCACCCACAACGGTGAGAATAGTCATGGTTGGGGGATATGGTGGGTTATTGACGAGCCGGCCAGCGGGGTATGCTGCGGATCTGAAAATTGCTGGAACCAGGATTCAATGGCCATCAGTCCCCACAAACTGTACACCGCATCTGTCCGCCCGGCGCGGGTGGCGGCCAGCAGGTTTGCCACCGCCAGCGGGTCGAAAATACCGCGCTTGCCGATGGTCTGTGCCGAGAGGTAGCGGTGGCACAGCCCATCTAGTTGCCCGGCCTGTAGCCAACTGCGGAGAGGGGTGCCGAAGCCCGTTTTGGGGCGGTAGATCACCTCGCGGGGTAAGTATCGCTCCATCAGTTTCCGCAGCAGATATTTTGTTTCCCGCCCTTTCATCTTCAGCGCGGGTGGTAGCTGGGCGGCAAACCGCACCAGGTCGGGGTCCAGAAACGGCACCCTGGTTTCTACCCCAACCGCCATGCTTAGCTTATCGGTATAATTCAGGTTATGGTCGGGCAAGTAGAAAGCCGTTTCCCAAAAAAGCATTTTGTTCAGCAGGTGGGTTTCGCCGGGTATTTGGCTCAGCGCGTCTAAAAAGCACTGCCTCGGGTGAACGTCGGGAAGCAGTGCCCGGATGGCGGGCGTAAACAGGGCGCGGTTGGTGGCGTAGGGAAGCCAGCCGTAGTAGTCGGCCAGGCGGTGGGTCTGGCTTTTGCCAATGCCCCCGGCTATTTTCTGGAGCCGCCGCACCGCTGGTAGCTGGCCAGGTACGTTGGCCAGTAGTACAGACAGCATCTGCCGCGCTCCCTTCGGCAGTTGTTGAAACAGCGGCTCCAGAGCAAGGGCCTGATGCCGCCGGTAGCCCGAAAAAAGGTCGTCGCCCGCCGTGCCGCCCAGCAGCACGGTATGGCCGTTGGCCCGCGCCTGTCGGCAAATGTTCAGCACATTAATGGGTGCCGTGTCGGCAAGGGGTTCATCCAAATGGTAGATCACCTTGTCGAAATCGCGGACAATATCGGCTTGCGCATCAACTTCTATCAGTTTGATGTTCAAGTGTTTAGCTACCATTCGGGCATAAGGCAGGTCGTTGCTGAAACCCTCGTAGCCTGTTGCGTTGGCTTCCGTTCGGATGGTGTAGCACGTGAGCGGTTGGCCAGGCCGAAGCTGCTTCGCCATTGCCACGACGGCACTGGAATCCAGCCCGCCGGAGAGGTAAAACGCCAGCGGCACATCCGACTGGAGTTGCCGCTCAACGGCGGTGCGCAGGTGGCTGTCGAGTTCGTCGAGCAGGTCGGCCTCGGTGTGTTGGCTGTATTGGCCGGTGTAGGGCAGGGTGTAGTAGGGCCTGATTTCCAGACTGGCCGGGTCATCCAGGTGCAGCGTCAGCAGGTGGCCCGGCAGTAGTTTCCGCACGTGTTGGAGCGGTGTTTGTGCGCCCGGCGCGTAGAGGTAGTGCAGGTAGTGGCTCAGGGCCGTGTAGTCGGGTGTTTTGTCGAGGCCGGGGTAGGTTGCCAGCACTTTCAGTTCGGAACCGAAGAGCAGCAGCCCATCGCGGTGGTAGTAGTAGAGCGGTTTAACCCCAAACGGGTCGCGGGCCAGCACCAGTTGGCGGGTGTGGGTGTCGAAAATGGCACAGGCGAAAATGCCGTTAAGTTTCCCGAACACATCGGTACCGTAGGCCGCAAACCCGTATAGTAACGTCTCGGTGTCGCTGGTAGACCGGAACGTGTAGCCCAGTGCCAGCAGGTTGGTACGCAGGTCGGTGTGGTTATAAATCTCGCCGTTGAAGCTGATGACGTACCTGGCATCGGCAGTGTGCATGGGTTGATGCCCGTTGGCCGACAAATCAAGAATGGCCAGCCGCGTGTGGAACAGCCGCAGGCCGGGTGCCTCGAACACGCCGCTGCCATCCGGCCCCCGGTGCCGAAGGCCCGCCCGCATGTCAATATCGGCCCGAATACCGCGTCCGGCGGCTCCCGCTATTCCGCACATGGGTTGGTCGATTTTATGGTGTCAAACTCGTTTACAGATTTTCGATTTTTTTCATCGATATACACTGCCGAAATCATAAACTGGTACAAAAATGCATGGCTGAAATGAAAAATAAAACCAGCTTTACCATCTAAAAATCCGAATAAGAAAATATACCGGTAGAAAAAATACAGAAAAGGCCGAAACAATACCGGAACACGGCTCCAAACGTGTTCTTTCAGCCAGCGTTTACGGTCTCTTTGCGTATGAACGGCTGACCAACTAAGTTTTTTTTCGCTGGTTTGTTTACGTAGATCAATAACCTGCAATCGCGTGTAACGGACGTGTTTTTCGTACCAAAACTGCACTGATTTTCGGTCGTGATGCACAAACGGTTCAGTCAAGTACGCTACCTCCCCAAGTACCTGCACTTGTTCATCCACTACCCGGTCTATTTGTTGCATAGCCGACCGACGAAACAGCCGCAGAATATAAGTCGGGTAGTAGCCACCGTGCCGAATCCATTGGTTCAGAAAAATGAATTTGAACGAAATGAAATAGCCATTCACTCGTCCGGTTTCGTAATCGATTTGTAAAAACTGTCTTTTTAACAGATTAGGTACGTATTCGTCAGCATCTAAAAAAAATACCCAATCTGTATTTATCGGTAATTGTTGTACGGCATAATTTCGTTGGGAGGCGTAGTTGTCGAACGAGCGGTGGAAAACGGTTGCACCCCCGGCTTCGGCTATTGCTGTTGTGGCATCGGTAGAACCGGAATCCAACACGAAAATATCCTGCACCCAACCCGTCACGCTCGCCAAACAATGCGGAAGATTTACCGCTTCGTTGTGGGTCAGTATCAAGACGGTTATAGGTAACATAGGGTATGGCATTTGTCAGTGTTATTTTACGAAAAGTGATTGATAGTTTTTGACCCATCGTTGTGCGCTCTGTTCAATATTGAATTGTTCGTGCGCCAATGCGTAGGCCCTTTCCCGGTACTGTGCGTGTTGTTCGTCGGGCAGGGAAAGGCAGGTATCAATCGCTATCTGTAAGGCTGTTACGGAGTTATCTGTCCAGAAACCGGCCTCTCGTTGCTCCAACACCTGCCAGGGCGAACCGGTTGAGGCAATTACGGGCGTGCCTTGTGCCAGGGCTTCGATGACCACGTTGCCAAAATTTTCACTGTGCGACGGCAGAATCAGCGCGTGGGCATTTGCCAATAATTCCTCTTTATTACTGCCCGATACGGGTATTTCAAACTGCACCAAATCAGCAATCGTTAATCGGGTTGCCAATTTTCTAAGTTTATCCCCGTAGCCATCCGTATCCGGTCCGACAATGCGTAGTTGCCAATGTTCTTTTTTAACGATAGCTGATTTTGCTACTGCCTTCAGTAAACGATTAAGACCTTTAATGGGGTGTAGTCTTCCCAAGTACAGCAGGTAACGGCCGGATTGAGCATTCGGGGTAACACGTTCTGGTAAAAACATACAGTTCGGCTCTTCAATAATTCGGACATTCCCGAAATGCCTGCGTACCTGAGCCGTTTCCACCGGCGACGTAGTGTGGAATGATGCATGGCGAAAGAAGGGGCCGTAGAGAAAAAGTATGAGACGTTTTACTAAAGCATTCTTCGTCAATGCTGGCTCAGCCAGTTCGCCATGTGGCGACCAGATTATTTGCTTTTTATTAATGTGTGCAAAACAAGCGACAATGAACGAAAGTGGGTAAAATAAACTGGTCATATGAACGACATCAACATTTGAAAGTAATTGAATTGATTGCCTGATAAGCCTCCAGGGTAGGCGGTGGTTTTGTGTGCGCACATACCGAATTCGTCCGGCCTCGGTTTCGAGCCATTGATCCAGACAAATGCTTTCCGGTTGGTCTGTATTCGTAGTAATAACCGTTACCAACATTCCCTGCTGCACCAGTGCTTTAGCCAGCCAATAAATAGAATTACTGGGACCACCTGATTGCGCCGGGTAAAACGTGCCGATAGGAAACAGAATGCGTAGGTTCATCGGTCAAGAATTTGTTGGTAAATTCCTAAGTATTGCCCGGCAACCTGCTTGAGGCTGTACTTTTTCACGTTCTCGAATCCAGCCCGTATCAATTGGTCGCGGTAGGGGGCGTGGCCAATAATTTGCTGCAAGCCTGCTCGGATCGACGATACGGAATACGGGTCGGCCAGGCAGGCGGCATCACTGGCAACCTCGCGCAAGGGCGAAATATTTGCCGTCAGTACGGGCCGACCCACGGCGTTTGCCTCCAGAATGGGCAGACCAAAGCCCTCGTAGGTCGACACGAACGTTACCAGGTCGCAGCGTTCATATTCGGCTACCAGTTCGTTGTCGGTGAGCCGCTCTTTGGTTTCGTACCGGATGTTGGCGGTGGCCAGGTACGTCTGTTGCTCGCTCGACAACCGCCCCACAATGACCAGCATGCAGGGGATGCCGGTGAGGGCTTGGATGAGGCGGGGCAGGTTTTTATGGGTGTTGGTGCCCACCTGCAACACCCTGGGGCACAGTTCGTTAAACGTACCTGCCGCCGATGGCCGGAACCGGGGGTTCACGTAATTGGGCACCACGCGTACCTTCCGGGCTAGCCGCGCCCCCACAAGCCGCGCCAACTCCTGCTTCGACTTCTCCGAGACGGTGGTGATATACCTGGCCTGGCGCATGGGCAGGTAGTAGAACAGCAACCACAACGCCCCATACCGAACCCAATTGCCCGCCGCCCGTTGCCGTTCCAGCGAAACGCAGTCGTGGATGGTGAGCACGGTGCGGGTGGGGGGCAATGCCAGCATCAGGTAATGTACGTCGCCGGTAATGTGGTAAGCCTCAGCCTGTTGTTGCCGGGCCATACGTAGGTTTGCCCATAGCGTGTGCGGGCGCAGGGTCATGTGGGGTACATAAGCCCGCCCGACCGTGTATGAAAACCGCGTACTGACATAGGCCGACAGGTGCGAAAACAAGCCTTCGATACTGAACCCGCTATGCTGTTTTCGAAAGAAGTATAGCAACTGAACGGGTGCGGCGTGGGGCGGCGGGACGTTGACCATAGGCTTATTTGGTAGCAACGACCAGCATATTTTGCGACAACACCGCCCGCCCCGTGCCTGTTTCGGCCAGCAGCAACAGCCGGAACGGGAGCGTACCCAGTTCCCACACGGCCCGGCGAACCGCTGAAAGCAGGCCGTGGATTACGGGTTTGTCTTCATGGCACCTAAACTGCTGAAAGCCAACGGTATGGAGCAACTGACGGACGGAATTAGGGGTGAAACATTGCTCGTGCGTGAGGTCGCCGTAGCGAACCCGCATCCCGAATAGTCCTTCGGCGTTGGGTATGTGCAGCAGGAGTTTGCCGCCCGGCTTCAACAGGGCATATATGCGGTCGAGCAGGCCGAAAGTTTCCTGAAGGCTTAGGTGTTCAACCACATCCATCAGTAGCACTATGTCAGTAGACTGGTTGTAGGTGGTCAGGTACGTATCGATGTCGGCCTGCTGTACCTCGCCAATACCCAACTGATGCGCCACCGCCACCTGCTCTGCCGACGCATCGATACCCACTAGGTTGGTGTATCCGTACTGTTTCAAAAAATATAAATAGCACCCGTTGCCACAGCCCAGATCGAGGATAACGGCGGCTTTGTTGGTGGGTAGCAGTGGGCGAATTATTTGGGTAACATAGGGGCGGTTGGCCGTGAACAGGTGCGCCGCCGATGCTGAACCAACGGTACTCAGGTTTGCCTGTCCGCTGCTGACGTAGGCATCGTAGAGCCGTTGCTTGTAGGGCGGCGGGGGTGGGGTTGTCATACTGGGGTGGGGGAGAGGCGCAAGTGATAGCTGTAGAGCAGCCCAGCCACCAGGAACTGCACCAAAAAGCCAAGCAGCGCGGCATAGGCCGACCCCATCAGGCCCACGCGGGGAATAAGCAGTAGGTTGAAACCCACGTTGGCCACGGCCCCGGCCACGTTGTTCCAGAGCACCAGCTTCGTGAGGCCATAGGCATACCACTGCACTTCCAGCAAATGAATGAGCGTAAGCAGCAGGTAGCCCGCCGCCACCACGGGCGCAATGGTAAAGGCGGTTTGGTAGGTACGTGCCAGCAACAGGAGGCCCAGCGGGTACCGCAGCAGGTAGAACACCAGGCAAGCCAGCCCCCCCAACGCGGCGTAGGCCAGCAGGTAGGTACGTTGCACCCGCCACACCGCCCAAAGCGGCGCGTTGGCCGCCCGCAAGGCATAGACCCGGCGCGACGAGTGCGCCACAAACGGGCCGGCCAACAACACCAGTTTGGCCCCCAGCCCGTAGCCAACGCTATATTGCCCCACGTCGGCTTCCGTCAAATACAGGCCAATCAGGTAGCGGTCGCCGTAGTTGATGAGCCAGCCCCAGAAGGCCAAAATCACCAGCGGGCGGGCATAGGCCCGGAAACGCCGCCAGGTTAGGGGTTGGGTGGTGGGGTGGGGGTTGGGCTGCTTGTGGCGTTGGGTGGCGGCGCGGAGGGCCAGGCTGGCAAACAGCCCGTTGGCCACGGCCAAACAGCCCCAGAGAGTCAGGGCCGTGGGTGGCCCGAAACAAACAACCCAAAGGCTGAACAGCAGCAGGTTGGCCAGGGCATAGCCCACCAGAAAACCCGTGTACAGGCGCGGTTGGCCCGTCAGGTTCAGGTAGTCGAGCGCACCCGATTGTACCCCCTGCCCCACCACCGCCACGCTCATCAGCAGCGTGAGCGGCAGCGCGTGGGCAACGTACCCGGCCAACACCAGCCCCCCCACAATACCCGCGTAGGCCCAAACCAGCAACGGTTTATGAAAGGCCAGGGCTGCCCCGGCTCCCACACGCGCCTGTTCGGCTTTGAATGCTTGCAGAATGGGCACCACCAGCAGCACGTGCGCCGCCGTTAGCCCGGAGAAGCCCAGCGCGTATTGGCCCAGTTGGGCGGGGGGCACGTACCAGGCCATTGCTTTCCCCAGCCCCAGCCCCGCCAGGGCCGTCAGCATCTGTCCGCCAGCCAACACCGTGAATTCCTTCGCGCCGGAAGCCTGGGTGTAGGTACGTATGGGAGTGAGCAGAGCCATACAAACGGGCGGTGTCAGTTGGGGTAAATGATGGAAAGCACCTGCGCCATGCGGTGGTCTATGGTGTGGTACTGTTGGAAATGGTCGTACTGCGCCTGGGCCAGCGCGTACCGCTCTTCGGGATGGGCCAGGTAATGCCGAATCTTCTCAATGGCCTCATCCATAGACTGATACGTGACCCGGTGGCAGGGAACGCCACTGTACTGTTCCAGCATCGGTTTGTAGTCGGAAAGCTGAAAGCCGCCCGTACCATTTATCTCGAAATACTTCTGGTTGGCAGACGTGATTTCGGCGAAAAAGAAATTGTTGAACACGATTTTGGCCCCGAACAGCAACTGGTTTTTGGCCTCGCCCACCAG
>JAYUKZ010000347.1:0-7478 GCA_043763995.1 Fibrella sp. | reverse complement strand
ACCCCACCACGGCCAGAACCCTGGTGGCCCTGTTTGAAGCCGACCAGACAAGTACGGCCAAACCAATACCCTTTCCCCTGAGCCAAAGCGACTACCGGTTCGAGACCTGGCCCGCCACGGCACCCGCCGGGACGTACCCACCCAACATGCAGTTTGTGAGCCTGAACCAGCCCGACCCTACCTTGGCCGCTACGTTCACCCCGGCAGATACCATCACGGGCGGGTATGCCTTCAGCAGCAGCACCCGCATTAACGGCCTGGGAACCAACGGTATCGCCCTGATTAACACCGGTGGGGGTAACAATGCAGGTTATGTAGCCACCGCGTTGGGGGGCATTGTGCTGGCCCTGCGCACCACCGGAGTCAACGGCGCAACGGTGCAGTGGACGGGCGGCACCCAAACCCCCAACCCGCGCCAGTACGGCATCCGGCTCCGCTACCGGCTGGGCGACAGCGGCTCGTTTCAGGACCTGCCCGATGGCGCGGGCAACCCCGTTACGTACCAGCGCAACGCCACCGCCGGGCACAGCGCGGTGATGGGGCCGGTGGCCCTGCCCGCCCTACTGCTCAACAAACCGTATGTGCAGTTGCTCTGGCAGTATTTTTATACCGGAATTGGTACAAGCGGTGCCCGCGACCAACTCCGGCTGGACGATATTCTGATTGCCCGCGATAACTGCCAGAGCATCACATCCGGCCCCTGGACAACCCCCGCCACCTGGAGTTGCGGGCGGGTTCCCGGCCTGACGGATAGCGTCATCATCAACAGCGGGCACGTAGTTACGCTCAACATACCCACCGCCGAGGCCAAAAGCCTGAAACTGAACACAACGGCCCAACTGAGATATACCACCAATACCGCCGCGCTCCGGTTGCGCAACTAGTTGGCACAGGTACGTTAGTCCACGTCGGGAAGGTTGGCGAAGAACTCGCTGAAAGGAATGGTATGTGCCTCGAACCTGACCTGCTCATTGGGTTCGGTATAGGTCGTGAACGTCCAGACTTTAGGCGTATCGGTGGGTGTGGCCACGTAGACGGCTTTCTCCGGGTAATCCACGAAAAGTACCACCCGCAGGGAGGTAAGTTGCTGGTAACGAAGCAGTTTCTCGTTGAGGTCATATTCTGCCGTGGAAGCAGACAGCACCTCGACCAGCAGGTACGGATTGGTCAGGATAGCTTTAGACGACCCCACAAAAACGGGTTTGCCCTGCACCACCGTGATGTCGGGGTTAACGTAACTGGTGTGGGAAGGCACCTTCAGCCCCACGTTGCTGCCCGCCACAAAAAAGCCGTTGGCGGGAGTGTAGAAACGAGCCAACAACTGACCAATGTTCATAACAATTACTTCGTGAATGAATGCGGCTAAGCCCATGATGGTGAGTTCGTTATTGAAATATTCAGCCCGGAACCGGGTGGTAGGCCAATAGGCCAGAAACGCCTCTTCGGTCACGGCCAACCGAACGGGCAAGCCCCGTTCCAGACGGGCTAACTGCGCCTTGGTCAGAGCCACGGTTGGGCGGGGGGCGGAGGCAAGGTCGGTGGTCATAGCTGGTTGGTTGAGAATACGACGTACCTGGCAGGCCGGGGCTTGCGCAGGTCAGTGTCAAAAATACGACTTTTGGAAGACTGTTGGTGTACTGCCAATTTCCATTTGCCGACTGCATTATTCGGTCTCCGGCTCTACTTTTGCGACACGTACCTGATGCCATGCTCCAGACCCACCGCCTTACCTTCGCCTATTCGCCCGACCGGCCCTTTGCCTTCCCCGATCTGCACTGCGCCAACGGGGAGGCTCTGCTGATTTTGGGGCAGTCGGGCACGGGCAAGACCACGTTTTTGCATTTGTTGGCCCTGCTGCTCACGCCAACATCGGGTTCCGTCACCATCAACAACACCGACCTCACCACGCTTTCACCCGCCCAAACGGCGGCGTTCCGGGCAGCCAACGTGGGCATCGTGTACCAAAAACCACACTTCGTCAGCTCCCTCTCCGTGCTCGATAATTTGCTGTTGGTCAACTACTTATCTAATAAAAAGCAGTCTACCGAACGGGCCAATGAGTTGGCTGAACGACTTGGCTTTGCCGGGCAACTGGCCAAAAAAACCAACCGCATGAGCCAGGGCGAACAGCAGCGCGTAAGCATTGCCCGCGCCCTGATGAACCAGCCCGCCGTGCTACTGGCCGACGAACCCACCTCCAGCCTCGACGATGCCAACGCCAACCGGGTAATTGCCCTGCTGCGCCAACAATCCGAACAAATTGGGGCCAGTTTGGTGGTGGTCACGCACGACCAACGGCTGAAAGAGGCGTTTACCAACCAACTGCATTTATGAGAAAATTCCTGCTCCTGTTCCTGCTCATTCCCATGTTGACGGTGGCCCAAAACCGCCGCAAAAAAGACTACCTCATCACGCTCACCACCGGTTTTGGGGCCATGCGCTTTATTCTCCACGACGAAACACCCAAACACAAAGCCAACTTCATCCGGCTGGTAGACAGTGCCTACTATGACGGGTTGCTGTTTCACCGCATCATCGAAAAGTTTATGGTGCAGGGCGGCGACCCCAACTCGCGCACGGCGGTGGCGGGGCAATCACTGGGCAACGGCGACATTGGCTACCTGGTGCCCGCCGAACTGGTGCCCACGCTTTTTCACCGAAAAGGAGCCATCGGGGCCGCCCGCGACGACCGGCCCGACAAGGCATCGAGCGCGGTGCAGTTCTACATCGTGCAGGGACGTACCTGGACGGACGACGACCTGCAAAAACAGATCGAAAAAGGCCGGTCGCGGGGGGCCAACCGAACGTTTACCGACGCGCAAAAGCAGGTCTACAAAACCGAAGGCGGCACCCCCCACCTGGACGGTAATTACACCGTATTCGGGCAGGTGCTGGATGGCCTGGCCGTGGTTGACAGCCTGGCCAAACAACCCCGCGATGCCAAAGACCGCCCCCTCAACAACCTCCGAATGCGCATAAGGGGCCAATGGGTTCGTAAGAAAAAAATTACCAAACAATTCGGTTATTCATACACCATGTAGAGACCGAGCCGCCGACGTGGCAACCCTTTGCGTCTCAAGATGCGCAGGCAGTACCCATCACCGGTTCGCCGCTGCGGTCTTACAGTTCGTCCGTTTTTTTCAAGCCTTCCTTGTAGACCTCCACGACACGTTGCCGGGCGAAAGCATGGTCGATCATGGGGGCGGGGTAGCCGATACCGTTGTATTCGGGAACCCACCGGCGGATGTACGTGCCTTTGGGGTCGAATTTTTCGGCTTGTGCCGTGGGGTTGAACACCCGGAAATAAGGCGCGGCATCGGTGCCCGAACCCGCCGCCCACTGCCAGCCGCCGTTGTTGGCCGACAGGTCAAAATCACGGAGTTTTTGGGCGAAATACGCCTCGCCAATCCGCCAGTCGATGAGCAGGTGCTTAATGCAGAAACTGGCCACCACCATTCGGACGCGGTTGTGCATCCAGCCGGTTTGGTTCAGTTGGCGCATCCCGGCATCCACGAGCGGGTAGCCGGTTTGGCCAGTTTGCCACCGCTCAATGTCTTCGGGGCGGTTCAGGAACTTGATGTTGTCGTATTCGCGCCGGAACGCGTGTTGCTCTACGTGCGGAAAATGATCGAGCACCTGAAAATAAAAGTCGCGCCAGCACAACTCGCTCAGGTACGTGGGGCTGGTCTCCTGCGCCTGCCGGGCCAAATCGCGGATGCTGATGGTGCCGAAGCGTAGGTGGATACCCAGTTCGCTGGTGCCGCGCTCGGCGGGGTAGTCGCGCATTTTTTGGTAGGCGGCCAGCAGTTCGGCAGAGACCGTAGGGGCGGGGTAGTTTTCGCCCAGCGGCTCAAAGCCCATATCGTCCAGCGTGACCATAGGCGTGGGCGGCGTTCGAAACAGCGCGTCGAAATGATCTTCCGTCGGGTACGATTTCAGGTAGAACGGGTCGGCTAGTTTGCCGAGCCAATTGCGACTGTAGGGGCCAAAAACGGTGTAGGGTTTGCCCGCGCCGGTCAGCACCTCGTCGCGGTCGAGCAGGGTTTGGTCTTTGTAGCTATGGAAACCGGCTCCCACGGTCTTCAGGTACGTTGCCACCTCGGCATCGCGGCCTTTGCCGTAGGTTTCATAATCATAGTTGGCGAAGACGTTGGCGATGGTGTATTCCTGAGCCAGTTCCCGAAAAATTTCGAGCGGACGGCCATACCGCACCAGCAGCGTTGACCCCATCTTTTGCAACGCATCCTGAAGTTTCAGTACTTCTTTGTAGATGAACTCCACGCGCCGGTCGCGTTTATCGTCGAGGTGATCGAGGATGTCTTTGTCGAAAATAAAGAGGGGTAACACGGGCCGCCCAGCCTTCAGGGCATGGTAAAGGGCGGCGTTGTCGTGGAGGCGAAGGTCGCGCCGGTGCCACATGATGGCGATGGGGGAAGTGCTCATAAACCAAAGTATGGCCCGCCGACGTGTTCAGCAAAGCCGGGTACGCTAGGGTAACGATTTTCCGGCAGTCAGGTTTCAACGTACCTGGAACGGTTGCGAACTTTTTGCCGAAATAGTAACGGGTGTTTCCAACGAACGACTTACTTTCGGTATCCTGACAGAAACCAACCCGCTCGGCATATGTTGCTACGCACCCTGCTTTTTCTTCTGACGACCCTCCCCGCGTTAGCCCAAAACACGCCCCGTTGGCAGCCCTACGTCCGGGCCGGGCTGGGCCTGAGCCGCGCAATCTGTCCCGAAACCAACTCGGTGGTTAGGTTCAACATTGGTAACGGTGATCCTACAAAGCCTATTCTGGGCGGGAAAGACTGGCTATCGGCGGGGCAAGTCAGTATTGGCTTCACCCGGACACTCGACGGGCAGTTTTATATTCAAGCGGAGGCCGGGGTAGAACGAAAAGGCTCTGCCCGGCACCTGACCATCATTTACTCGTATTGTGGCGTTGCGGGGTGTTCGGGCACCAGCTATACCGGCGTTGGTTCTTCGCGGGCAACGTACCTGACGGTGCCGGTATTGGTTGGCTATCGGTTTTCCAAACTGAACCTGGCAGTGGGGCCATACGTAAGCTATAAACTGGGCGAAAGGCAGGTGTATTACCTGACAACCAACAACCAACCCCCCCCGTTGATAAGGCCCGACATGGCCATCAGCGAATATGATGCCTGGGATGCCGGTTTCGCAGTAAACCTAACCTACCCACTAGCCAGCCGGTTTAAGCTGGATATGCGGTACAGTCAGGGGATGACTTCCATTGCCAAACAGTACGAACAATTTACTGAAAAATCGTATCACCAAAGTGCGCAAGTGGGCCTGAATTATTTTCCGTTTCGCTGATGCGGGTGGCAAAGTAGTTTGCGGCAAGCCGCGCCTTTTTCGGCCTTAACCTACCTGCGCAATGCCCCTACCCAAACACCCGTTTTTTGCCCTGCTACTGACTCTTTCGTCCGGCAGTTTGTTGGCCCAACCAGCACCCCCCAAAGAAATTGGCAACCTCGTTATCAGCAACGTACCCACACTGGCCCCCGACCTGATGGAGCGCGTGGAGCAATACCAGCAGGTACGTTCCGCCTCGTTGGCCGACTGGGATCGCGACCAAAAGGGCCTTTTTATTGCCACCCGCTTTGCCGACGTAAACCAGATTCACCACGTGGCCGCCCCCGGTGCCGACCGCCGACAAATCACGTTTTTCAAAGAACCCCTCTCCTCAGTCGCAGTTTGTCCCGACAAAACACAGAACGGGTTCATCTACGCCCGCGACAACGGGGGCAACGAAAACTACCAGCTCTACTATTTCACCCTGGCCGATGGCCGCTCGCGGTTGCTGACCGATGGCAAAAGCCGCCACGAATTTGAGGGTTGGAACCGCGCCGGTACGCAGCTTGCGTTTATGGGCAACCAACGCAACGGCACCGACCTCGACCTCTACACGCTGGACATGAAAACGGGCACCACCCCCACCCTGCTGGCCGAACTGAAGGGCGGCGGCTGGGGCGTAGCTGACTGGTCGGACGATGGGAAGCAGATGATTCTGGTCAACTATAAATCGGTGAACGAGAGCGAGTTGTACCGATTCGACATGGCAACCAAGACCAAAACCCGGCTGGGCAACAACACCGCGCCGGTGGCCTACAGCGGCGTGAAACTGACCAAAGATGGCAAAGGCGTTTTCTGGGTATCGGACGAGGGGAGCGAGTTTCAGACCCTGCGGTACATTGATTTGGCCACGGGCACCCAAACGCCCCTCACCGCCAATATCCCCTGGGATGTGCAGCAGGTGGAATGGAGCAAAGACGGGTCGCGAGCGGTGTTTGCCGTGAACGAAAGTGGCTACAGCAACCTGTACCTCATGGATGCCAAAACCCGCCAGTACAAACCCATCCCGAACGTACCTAAGGGCGTGGTGGGCACCCTGCGCCTGGCCGACGACAACCGCCGACTGGCCATGAATTTCAGCACCGCCACCAGCAGCAGCGACGTGTATGTGCTGGATTTGACCACCAACGCCCTCACCCGCTGGACTACCAGCGAAACCGGGGGACTCAACACCGCCACCTTCGCCGAGCCGACGCTGGTGCAGTACCCCACGTTTGACCAGGTAAACGGCAAGCCCCGGCTCATTCCCGCGTTTGTGTACAAGCCCCGCAATGCCACGGGCAAAACGCCGGTGCTCATCAGCATCCACGGCGGGCCGGAGGGGCAGTCGCTGGCCAATTTCAGTGCCTTCAACAACCTGCTGGTCAATGAGTTGGGCATCACGCTTATTGTACCGAATGTGCGCGGATCAACCGGTTACGGCAAAACCTACGTCACGCTCGACAACGGCCCCAAACGCGAAGATTCGGTGAAGGATATCGGCGCGTTGCTCAACTGGATAGCCACCCAGCCCGATCTGGACGCGGGGCGGGTGGGCGTATTTGGCGGGTCGTATGGCGGGTATATGTGCCTGGCCACCATGACCAACTACAACGACCGGATGCGCTGTGGCATTGACCTGTTCGGCATCAGCAACTTCGCCACGTTCCTGAAAAACACCAGTTCCTACCGCGCCGACCTGCGCCGAGTGGAATACGGCGACGAACGCGACCCGCAGATGCTGGCCGTTTTCGAGCAGATTTCGCCCATCAAAAAAATCAAAAATATCACCAAACCCATGCTGGTTTACCAGGGCAAAAACGACCCGCGTGTGCCCCTCTCCGAGTCGGAACAGATGGTGGATGGCCTCACCCGGCAGGGCAACACGGTCTGGTACGTGATGGCCAAAGACGAGGGCCACAGCCTGGCCAAAAAAGCCAACCGCGACTACGTCTACGGAGCCATGATGCTCTTCCTGCGCGATTATCTGGTGAAATAGGGGGGGGTGAAATGTCGGCGTATGGGGTGCGGCACATGAGATTCGGCGTATTGGACGCGGCCCAAGGCGGAGGCAAGCCCGGACGCGGGACCGCCCGCCCCTACACAGTCACCGTCAC
Source organism: Fibrella sp. (assembly GCA_043763995.1). Lineage (GTDB taxonomy): Bacteria > Bacteroidota > Bacteroidia > Cytophagales > Spirosomataceae > Fibrella. The sequence goes on along the minus strand of JAYUKZ010000347.1, from coordinate 6 downwards.
ACAAGA
>JAYUKZ010000346.1:0-7492 GCA_043763995.1 Fibrella sp. | reverse complement strand
ACGGAGACACCGATTTTCTGGTCGGAAACCTGGGCACCAACACCCAATGGACAACCGGCGACACCAGCACGCTGACCCTGTTTGCCGCCGATTTTAACGACGACGGGCGCACTGACCCCATCATCAGTCAGCGCGTAGGCGATGGGCACATTCCGCTGGCTTCGCGCAACGAACTTCTGGATCAGATCAATACCCTGCGCAAACGCTACGTCCGCTACGCCGATTACGCCACCGCCACCGTGGAAGACCTTATTGGCCCAGGTACGTTGGCTACGGCCCGAAAACTGGACATCAACACGTTGAAAAGCAGCGTATTAGAAAATTTGGGCAAGGGTCGCTACTGCCTCCGCGCCCTACCCGACGAGGCCCAGATTTCGCCCGTGCAGGGCTTTGTCGTGGCCGATTTCACCGCCGATGGCGTGGAAGATATCGCGTTGGCGGGCAACTATTTCCCTCTGCGCGTACAGCAAGGCCGGGCCGATGCCGGGCGGGGTCTGCTGCTGGCGGGTACCAAAACAGGCCGCTACACCCCCGTTTCTGCCGCGCAAAGCAGCTTAACCCTTTCCGGCGATATTCGCCGGTTGCTGGGCCTTGCCACCCCCGCCGGTACGTTGCTGGTTGCCGCCCGAAACGCCGCCCCGGTGGTTACGCAACGGGTACGGTAGGTACGTTGCCCCGTGTGCATCGCGTCTGGCCATGCTGTAGAGACCGCACCGGCGGACCGGCGATACATCGCGTCTCAGCCGAGCGCGAAGCATTTTCACAGCAAATTATTTTTACCCCCACTGCTTCGCGCTGTCCTGAGACGCGATGTATCGCGTCTCTACGGCACGGCCAGACGCGAGTGTCGCGTCTCTACAGCACCTCCCCCAGACGCATCTTTGCGTCTCTACAAGAGGGCACAACGGTTATCTTTGCCACCATGAAAATTGGCGTTGTTGTTTTTCCCGGTTCCAACTGCGATCAGGACGCAGTTGATGCATTTGCGTTGCTTGGCCAGTCGGTGGTAAAGTTGTGGCACAAAGACCAGGATCTGCTGGGGTGCGACCTGGTCATTCTGCCCGGCGGTTTCTCTTACGGCGATTACCTCCGCACGGGGGCCGTGGCGCGGTTTTCGCCCATTATGGCTGCCGTGATTGCCCATGCCAACCGGGGCGGTTATTTGCTGGGTATCTGCAACGGTTTCCAGATTCTGGCCGAAGCTAACCTGGTGCCGGGTGTGCTGCTGCGGAACGAAAACCAGCAATATGTCTGCAAAAATCTGTTCCTCAAACCCCAGTCGTCCACGGCATTGCTCACGGCGGGCCTCGACCCGGAACGCCCCGTGAAAATTCCGATTGCGCACGGCGATGGCCGTTTTTTTGCTAATACCGACACCTTGGCCCGCCTCAACGACCACGGGCAGGTGCTGTTCCGGTATTGCGACGAGGCCGGGGCCATTACGCCCGAAGCCAACCCTAACGGCAGCCTGGAAAACATTGCCGGGGTAATGAACCAACAAGGCAACGTATTCGGCCTGATGCCCCACCCCGAACGCGCCGCCGACCCCGCCCTGGGCAACACCGACGGGCGGCGTATTTTGGAGCAGTTGCTGGGTATGGTTTCGGCGCAAACCCTTCCCTAGTTAGAAATACGGGCTTTTCGGTCTGGTTTGTGAACTCTCGCACAGTTTTTGATCTGCTTGGGTTTACCGCTTTCCAACCCCCGTATACCTGACCGAATGCTTTCGCCGAAAACCATCCTGACCGTTGCGCTACTGCTGGCAGTTTGCTTTCACGGCACGGCCCTGTTTTACACGCTCAGTGGCACCTACGATGCCTACGTCCACATTTTCTTTGCCGATCATTACGCCCGCGCCTGGTTCGAACCCTGGGAATACCGCTGGTATACGGGCTTCACCATCACGAGCTACCCGCCCCTTTCGCACCAGCTAATTGCCCTGCTCTCCAAAGTGGTAGGCCTGAAAATGGGTTTTGCGCTGGTGATGCTTACCGCCGTGTGCGGGTTGGTGGTGGGTACGTATCGGTTCGGGCGGCTGTGGGTCAGCAACGAAGCCGCCGCCTACGGAGCGTTGTTTGCCGTTTTTGCCTCCAGCGTGGTGCAAACTGTTCATATCTACGGCCAACTGCCCACCCTCTGCGGCGTGGCCTGCCTCACCAACGCCCTGCCCGACGTGTATGCCTACACCCGTACCCTCTCGCGGGCGCGGCTCTGGCGCGTCTGGTCGCTGCTGGGCGTAACGGCCACGTTTCACCACGTCACCACCATCTACGGCCTCATCTTTTTTATTGCCCCCGTGGTGGCCACGGCCCTCCTCGACGGGGTTGGCCCCTGGGGCGGGTGGCGGGCGGTGGCCGGGCGGCTGTGGCGGCTCACGGCGCGGCGCATCGGCCCGCTGCTGACCCTGGGCGCGGGGGTGGTGGGGCTGGTTGTGGGGCTGCTGTTTCCCTACTGGTACTGGTCCCGAACCGACCCCATCACCCAGATGCCCATCCCCCACGGCTCCCGCGATTCGTTTATCGACGTGCCCTCGTCGGGGCTGATGTTTTTTATTATTCCCCTGGGAATCACGCTGTTACTGCTGCCCTACGTGTTTGGGCGGCTCTACACGCGCCGGAATATTTTTCTGGCCCTGTCGTTTTCCATGCTGCTGCTGCTGGGCACGGGCGGCACCACCCCCCTGCCCCGCCTCATCCTGGGCAACTACGCCTTCAGCATCCTGACGCTGGACCGGTTCACGTTTTGGGCCACGGTCATTGCCATGCCGTTTGTGGGCGAACTGGCCCAACGCCTCCTCACCGGCGACCTCTACCAGACGTACCTGGCCCGCCACAAACCCCGCCGCTACCGGCTGCTGGTGGGCGGGCTGGTGGCGGCGGTGGGCCTGTCGGCAGTGCTGATTGTGAACCTGGGACGGTTGCGGCCCCTGCAACCCGCCCCCATTGAAACCCAACCCATTGTCGATTTTTTGAACCGCGATATGCACAGCCAATGGCGGTTTCTGACCCTGGGTTTCGGCGATCAGATGGCCTGGCTCTCGGCCCAAACCACGGCCAACTCCATTGATGGCAATTACCACTCGGCCCGCCGGGTTATTGAACTGACCGCCACCGCCGTTGAACGGCTCGAAAACGCCAAATTCAAGGGTATTCAGGGCATCGGCTCGCTCCAGCAGTTTCTGACCGTACCGGAAAAGTATCACCTCAAATTCATTTTTTCCAACGATAAATTTTACGACCCCATGCTCTATTTCGCGGGCTGGGAGCGGGTGCAGCGGCTGGACAACGGCATTCTGGTGTGGCAAAAAAACGATGTACCGCCCCTGCCTTCGTTTCTGCCTTCGGCCAATATCCCCACGTACCAGAAGCTGATGTGGGGGTTGCTGCCACTTTCTGCTTTGCTCATCATGGTGCTGGTCTGGGCCTACACCACCGCCCGCAGCCCACTTGTGAAAATTCCGGCGCAGGAGGGGCCGCTGCCCGCGCCGGTGTTTGGCCGGTTTTTGCTGGCCCTGTTGCCCGCCAACGCCCGCCAACGCCTGGCCCGGCGGGCACCCGGCAACGGGCTGGTGTGGGGCGGATGGCTGGTGAGCGTACTGGCCCTGGTGGCGTTTGTGTGGTTGAAAAACACCGACCTTCGGCCCCAGCGCAGCCCCGAAACAACGCTTCAAGCCTACTACAATGCCCTGAATCTCAAGCACTTTCAAGAAGCCTATACGTACCTGGCCCCCACCCAAACCTACGATGCCTACCTGCTGCAACTCTCCGTCCGCGACGGCCTGCTGGCTTCGTACTCCAAACTCGATTCGCTCCAGATCACCCTCACCACCCAGCAACCCAACCGGGCCGTGGCGCAGGTGTGGCAAAAATACGTTACGCCCATTGCCGATTATATAGTCCAGCAACGCCACGAACTGGTGCGCCGCGCCGGTAAGTGGTGGCTGGTGCTGCCCCCGCCCTCTACGGCCACCGCCCCCGACCCGTTTATGATGAAGGGCGTATCCTCGGCCCGGATCCAGGGGAAGCGCACCCTGAGCACCAGTACCACCGTGCACGAAGACATCATGGACCGCCCCGAACTGTATATCCTGTCGGCGCGGCTGGTCAAATTCAGAAACCGGTACGCCGTGGTGGGCGAACTGCAAAACACCGACGTTGACCCCGCCCACATCACCATTGAGGCCCAACTGTTTGATAAAGAGCAGCACCGACTTGTTTCCTACAACGTAAAATACACCACCTCCCACAAAGTATTACCCAAAGAGGTAGTGCCGTTTCGGGTCGATTTTGAAGAAACGGCTTGGGTTAAAACCAACGATACCGACCCGCTCAAGTTTGACCCCGACGAGTTTACGGCCTTCCAGTTTCGGCACCCGCCCACCACCTTCAAGCTGTTTGCCCGCGCCGTAGTGGCCGACAAAGACCTCTTCCGCGATGCCACCGTGCAGCAGCTTACCGTGGCCAATGGGCAGGCCCTGGGCCAGATCAGCAACCAGGGTACCGAGGCCATTACGGTGCCGCAGGTGCTGATGGCCCTCTACGATTCGGACAAAAAAGTGGTCTGGGTCGATCATTTTTTCATCCAGGAAGCCATCCGGCCTCAGCAACGGCGGGCCATTCAGTTTGCCGTGCCCGCCCAGAACCAGATTCGGGTGATTGAGACGGGGCAGGATGCGCAATTTTTCGTAAACGGACTACCGCACAGCACCTTCCGCCCGCCCTACACCCAAACCGACCGCCCCACGCTTATCCCTACTCAAGACGGTTTTTTGCAGGTACTCATCAACGCCTACATCGCCGCCAATGACTAGCCGCCTCTGCCTTGCCGCCGCCCTTTTCTGGTTGTTGTTGTCGGGTTGTTCCGATGGCCCGTCTGACGGTACAAAATCTGTCGAAGCAACACCTACAGCCGCCGCCCTCCTGACCGTCCCCGATTCGGTGGCGGCGGGGCAACCCGTGGCGGTGGGGCTGGTCACGAGCGGCATTACCCCCGGCGATTCGCTGCTGCTGTACGTCCGCACGGGCTGGGCAACGTACCTGGTGGGCGTGGCGGCTTCGGCCCTGGAGCAGACCGTGCCGTTGCCCCGCGCCACCCTGGCCCAAAGCGGCGACCAGGTGATTCGGGTGCTGTATGGCGGGCGGGTGCTGGCCCAAAAAAATCTGCGTATTCTGCCCCTGCCCCCCGCTGCCCCGCTCGATATTTATCTGGGAGCCAAGTCTATCGTGGCCGATGGCCAACATTGGTCTATGGTGGTGGCCGTACCGGCGGATAAATTTAACAACCCCGTGGCGGCCAACACGCCCGTGCAGTTTCAGATGCTCCGGCCCAACGGCGATTATGCCAAACAAACCGCCCCCACGCAGTATTTGGTGGCCTACCGGCGAATAACGGCCAACACACTGGTGGGAAAAACCATTGTGGGTGTACAGACCGAAGGCGTTTTCGGTAAAGAAAAAGAACTGCTCGAAGTACCCGGCTTCCCCGTTGATTTCAGCATTCGGGCCGCCAACCACCCCACCACCGCCGACGGCCGGCAGGTGTTCCGGGTACGTACCAGCGAACTGGCCGACCGCCACCACAACCCCCTGCCCGATGGCACGCTGGTGCAGTTTCAATGCACCGATGCCGATGGTACCCTGCGGCTGCTGAGCGGCTACACCCTGCGGTCGGTGGCGGAGGTGGCCCTGGAACACCCCCGCAGTGCCGGGTCGTTGCTGGTGCAGGCCTCGGTCTACGGCGGGGGGCGCAGCAACCGGCTGGCCGTGCCGTTTACCATCCAGGAAAAAACCATCCCCATTGTGTATAACCGCGACCTGAAACGAATGCGCCTCGGCCCCCTCACCGAATCGCTCGACCAACTCGTGCCCGATGGCACCGACATGACCATTCAGGTCGATAACCAACAGGCCATCCAGACCGAAGTCGTCAGCGGCTATGCCTCGGTTGACCTGCGGGACGTGCCGGTGGGGCCGCACAGCCTGGATATCCGCGTGGCAGGTCGCCATGTGCTCATGATTGTGTCTATCAACTAACGCATGACTACGCCCCGCAACCGCTATTCCAAACTCGCCGTGGGCCTGGCCGGGCTGCTGCTGGTGGCTCTGTTCACGGCTTTGGCCGGGCAACTGTGGGCCTACGCCAACAGCGGTGCCAGCCGACAGGAGGCCCTGCACCTCACTACCGCCATGCTGGACACTCACACCCCCCGCGTGGAATGGCTGTCCGACGACCCCGAAACCGCCCGCCCCATGGAAGCCGACACCCGCATTCAGATTGTGGGCGACTACGTGCGGGCCTGGTATCAGTGGCAGTTGAGCTACCTCAGCGGGCAACCCGTGGGCCTGAACGAATATTTTACCACCCAGGCCCTGCCCAAAGCCACGGCCCCGGTGCGGGCAATGGCCAGTCAGGGTTACGAACTGCACCAAACCGACCTCGACCATCACCTCCGGCTGCATACCTACTCGGCTGATGGTCAGTTGATTGCCTTTACGGATCACCACCTGACCACCAAACAACGCCTCTACGACCGGGACAGCCACCAAAAGCTGGATGCCAGCGAAGACCTGGCCGACTATGAGGTGGTGATGCTCCTCGACGATGGCTACTGGCGCATCAAGCACCTGGTACGTCGGCAACCGGCCCCGCTCAATTTCCCGACCCCCACCCCGACCGATTCGGTTGCTTTTGTGCGGGTAACGGGCACCGGGTTCAGCCTGGGGGGGCAACCGTTTCTGCCCGCCGGGGTGAACTATTATCCCCAAAAAACACCCTGGACACTGTTTTGGAAGCAGTTCAGCCCCCAAACCACCCAGGCCGATTTTGCCCGGATTCGGGAACTGGGCCTGAACACGGTGCGGATTTTTATTCCGTTCCGGGAATTCGGCAAAGGCACCGTGCCGCCCGAAAAAATTGCCCAACTCAAGACCTTACTCGACCTGGCGGCGGCGCAACACCTGTTCGTGATCGTGACCCTGTTCGATTTTCTGGGCGACTACCGGCTTCTGAACCTGACCGCCACCGACCGCCAACTGGAGCAACTCCTCACCGCCTTCAGCCGCCACCCCGCCCTACTGGCCTGGGATTTGAAAAACGAACCCGACCTGGATTTTACCCACCACGACCGCGCCGACGTGGAAGACTGGCTGGGCTGGATGCTGACCCGCGCCCGCCGCTACGACCCCAACCACCTGCTTACCATTGGCTGGGCCTATCCCGAAAATGCCCATTTGCTGGCCAACCGGGTCGATTTTGTGTCGTTTCACTCTTACAAATCCGTGGCCGAACTGACCCAGGGCATTGAGGGGTTGCGGAAGCTGGTGCCCCAAAAACCGCTTGTGCTGGAAGAATTTGGCCAATCGACGTACCGGGGGGTGTGGGCACCGCTAGGCAATTCGGAAACTGAACAGGCCGACTACGTGACGGCGGTGCGGCAGGTGCTGGCCGAACACGGCAACATTCCGTACCTGATCTGGACCCTCCACGATTTTGA
>JAYUKZ010000345.1:0-2139 GCA_043763995.1 Fibrella sp. | reverse complement strand
ACTGGACGGAGGTGCGGCAGTTCAACCTCATGTTCTCCACCCAGGTTGGCTCCTTGGCCGACGACACGACTACCATTTACCTGCGCCCGGAGACCGCACAGGGCATTTTTGTCAATTTTCTGAACGTGCAGAAGTCGGGCCGGATGCGTGTGCCGTTTGGTATTGCCCAGATCGGCAAGGCGTTTCGGAACGAGATTGTGGCCCGGCAGTTTACGTTTCGGATGCGCGAATTTGAGCAGATGGAGATGCAGTATTTCGTTCGGCCCGGCACCGAAATGGCCTGGTATACCCAGTGGAAAACCAGCCGGATGGCCTTTCACGAAGCCATTGGCCTGCCCGCCGATAGCCTGCGTTTCCACGACCACGACAAACTGGCCCACTACGCCAACGCCGCCGTGGATATCGAATACAAATTTCCGTTCGGCTTCCGCGAGATGGAAGGCATCCACTCCCGTACCGATTTCGACCTGAAAGCCCACCAGGAACTGAGCCGCAAAAAACAGCAATATTTCGATAATGACCTTGACCCGGCCACGGGCAAACCCTACGGCAACTACATCCCCTACGTGGTCGAAACCTCGGTGGGGGCCGACCGGCTGTTTCTGGCCACGCTTTGCAATGCGTTTACCAAAGAAACCGTGACCAACGAAGACGGTACGCAGAAAGAACGGACGTACCTGAAGCTACACCCGGCGTTGGCCCCCATCAAAGCCGCCATTTTTCCGTTGGTGCGCAAAGACGGGCTGCCCCAAAAAGCCGAAACGATTATGAAACAGCTTCGGTCTGAGTTTCGGGTCATTACCGAAGAGCGCGATGCCATTGGCAAACGCTATACCCGGCAAGACCTGATTGGCACGCCCTTTTGCATCGTGGTTGATTACCAAACCCTGGAAGACGACACCGTGACCATCCGAGAGCGCGACACCACCGAGCAGGTACGTGTCCCGATCAGCGAGTTGAAGTCCCGCATCGGCCACGCCGTATCGATGGAGCGCATTTTAGAGAAACTATAGCCCCCCCGCCCCCGAAGGGGGAGTGCTTGCGCAAGCGTATTGCTGACGCGTAAGCCCTCCCCCTTCGGGGGTCGGGGGGCTTCTTATCTATGTTCAAACGAGACCCCAACCGGGTATATCCGGTCGAGACAGAATCGCGGACGATTGTCCGGTTTCAGGATTGCGACCCATTGCAGCACCTCAACAACGCCAAGTATTTCGACTATTATTTCAACGCTCGCGAAGATCAGGTGGCCAAGCTGTACGGCTTTGTACCGGGTCAGCTTTTTCAAGAATACAAGTCGAGTTGGGTGGTGTATCAGCACCAGATTGCCTACATCCGCCCGGCGTTGGTCAGCGAGTGGATCAGGATTGTGTCGCGGGTGGTTTTTTTCGACACCGACACCACCATCACCGAATACTACATGACCAACGACGAGCAGACGCAACTCAAAAACGTGCTCTGGGTCACGTCTAAATACATCAGCGTGGAAACGGGCAAGCGTATTCCGCACCACCCCGCCGTGATGGAGTTGCTGGAAACCATAAAAATGCCCCATCTGGACGTTCACGCTATTGATTTCAACGACCGCATCCGCGAGATAAAGCGGGGTTTGCTGGCTGAAAACGGGATCGCCAACGGTTAAAAAACGGGGGGCACGGCCCGTAACCAACGTACCTGGCCGTGCCCCCTGCCGGTGCTAGTTTACCCTCTGAAACTGCCTTTCATGTTGTTGTGCAACGTCTTAGCCGACCAGTAGCCGCTGGCGATAATGCGCCGCACACTTTGGAGCGGGTAGGTTTCGTCCAGCTTTTTGTCGGCCAGTTGAAACGACATCACGTAGCCCCGTTTTTGCAGTTCCAGGGCCGATTCGTGGCTCCAGAGGCCAAACGGATACACGAAATATTTAACGGGTTTGCCCGTAATCTCGGCCAGTTTCTGGCGGGGTTCTTCGGTCTGAATCTTCCAGTCGTCGCCCACATATTTTTTTACGCTGTGGTGATCCCAGGTGTGGCAACTGATTTCGTGGCCTCGGTCGGCCAGGTCTTTAATCTGGGTTTTGTCCATGTAGGGTTGCCGCCCGCGCCGCCCAATGGCCACGGTCATGATGCCGAACATGGCTTTCATTTTGTGTTTATCCAGAAT
>JAYUKZ010000344.1:0-7565 GCA_043763995.1 Fibrella sp. | reverse complement strand
GCCCGGCATCGAGCGAGGAGGGCACCAACACCACCACCCGCTCGCCTTCGCGGGCCACGGTCAGGCCCAAAAACATGCCGTTAGTGATGTTGTTGTAGAGCAAAGACCCGTTGAGCAGGGCGTTGTTGCGGGGAGGAGCCGAACCAAACGCATACACAATGGGCCGAACGCCGTCGGTACTGTCAATCACCGTTCCGTCGAATCGGCGCGAGGTGGCAAAGAACCGGACCTCGTCGCCAATGCCCGCCGTTTGGCTATTGGGCACCGATACCGTCCGCGCATAAAACGCCCCGGTGTTGCCAATCTGGGTAGCCTGAAAATTATTGGCTACCACATATTGCTGGATCTCGTCGGCGTTTTCGCGCTCTTTCCGGCTGGTCAGTGCCTCGCCGGTTTGCTGGCAACCCACCACCCAGGCCCCGCCCAAAAGCAGAGCCACCGGCAAGGTTAGTTGTTGTACTTTGCTACGCATTGTTGGTCACTAAGTAGTTCACTGTGAGTGTATTATAGCTTCGGTGTAGCCCTGATTCGGCTTAACCCCCAAACCCCCTGAAGGGGGCTTTTACTCCGAAAGAGGTACGCCTGCGTAAGCAAAGGCCCCCTTCAGGGGGTTTGGGGGTTAAGCCGAATCAGGGCTACACCGAAGCCATAACGACCACGGGAGGCTGTTTAGCCCCCCGCAGGTACGTTAATTTTAGTTAACGACCACCCGGCTGACCCTGCGGTGGCCCGCCCGGCATTTGCTGGGGCATGGGCCGCTGGGGCTGACCTTTGGTTACGTCAACCAATTCAATATCAAAAATCAGGGGCGAGTTGGCCGGAATCGTTGGCGGGGCACCCTGCTGCCCGTAGGCCATCACCGAAGGAATGTAGAGGGTGCCTTTGGTGCCTTTAGAAAACTGCATGATGCCCTCTTCCCAGCCGGGAATAATCATGCCCACGCCCACCTGAAACTGCACCGGCTTACCGCCGCTCTGCTGGTTGGTCAGCGAACTGTCGAACACTTTGCCATTCAGCAGCTTGCCCGTGTACTGCACCTGCACGTTATCGTTTTTAACGGGTTTCGGCCCGGCTCCGGGTGCGCTAATCGTATAAAACACCCCGTTGGCAGTGCGTTGCGCCACAATGTTGTTTTTCTTGAGGTAGTCCGTCAGGATTTTCTCATCGATGCCTTTTTGCTTGTCGCGGGCCGTTCCCTGAGCTTTCTGGAACTCCTGCTCGTTTTGCACTTCCAGCAGTTTCACGTTAAACACAATGTCTGAGCCTTTGGTGATACCGGGCGGAAACGGCTGGCCTGCCCGCGTAAAGAGCGAATCGGCCTTGACGAAAAACGTGGCACTGTCGCCCTTGCCCAACAGGGCCAGACCTTCTTCAAACGAGCCTTTGAAGGGGGGCACCTGCAACATCAACTGAAGCGGAACGCCTTCTTTGTGGGTGTCACGAATGACCGAATCTTTAGCGTTTTTCAGGGCCAGATGCAATGACAGGATATCGCCGATTTTGGCCTTGCGGGCATCTTTGGTCTGGGTGTGCATCTGGTATTTCAGTCCGCTTGGGGTGGTCTGCATCCGGTCTTTGCCGCAGGCCATCATCAGAGCGGCCAACAGGGTTGCCTGGGTAAGCGATTTTAGTTGCATAATACTAGGTTGATCGGTTTATGTAAGTAGGAATTTATCGGTTTAACTAATTGTCTGTCAAAGCTTTAAACCAACACAAGTTGATCCTGATACTGGGGCAGCACGGCCAGCAACCGTTGTTCGGTTTCGGCCAGGGAGAGCTTCATGCGCCCGCCCGCCGCGTTACGGTGCCCCCCGCCGTTGAAGTGCGTACTGACCAGTTCGCGCACCGAAAAACCGCCCACAGACCGGAACGACAGCCGGATTTCATCTACCCGGTCAATCAGGATCGCTGCCGCCCGCACCCCCTCTACCGACAGGGCGTAGTTGACCAGCCCCTCGGTGTCGCCGGTGCGCGAGTTATAGCGGCGTAGTTCGTCGGCGGTGAGGGTAATGTAGGCAAACTGGTATTGGGGCAGTACCCGTAGCTTTTCGTTCAGCACGTAGCCCAGCAGCCGCAGCTTATCCAGCGTCACGCCGTCGAAAATCTGGCGATGAATCAGGCTCACGTCGATGCCGCATTCCAACAGTTTGGCGGCCAGCCGGTGTACGGCGGGCGTGGTGTTGCTGTGCCGGAACGAGCCGGTGTCGGTCATCAGGCCCGCATACAAACAAGCGGCCATGTCGGCGTTGACCAGGCTCGCATCGCCCAGTTGCTCAATGAGTTGGTAGATGAGTTGGGTGGTCGAAGCCGCCGAAGGGTCCCAGTAGGCCAGGTCGGCAAAGGCTTCGGGTTCCAGATGGTGGTCAATCATGATTTTGCGGGCCGTGGCCCCGTGCACCATCGGCCCCAGGTCGCGGATACGGTCGAGGCCCGAAAAATCGAGGCAGAAAATGGTCTCGGCTTCGGCCATGAGGGCCTCCACACGCCCCCGGTTTTTGCCGTCGTAGGCCACCACAGTCTCGTTGCCGGGCATCCAGGCCAGGTTGTGGGGATAATCGGTGGGGGTAACAACCGTAACCAGGTGGCCTTTGAGGCGGAGGTAGCCCGCCAGACCCAGCGACGACCCCATGGCATCGGCATCGGGGTTTTGGTGGGTGGTAATCAGAATTCGGTGGGGATGGTGCAGTGCTGCGCCAATGGCCTCAATATCATGCATATTGGTCAACGGAGCCACGCGCCGTTACAAAGAAAAACAGCGCAACCGGCGGCGGGAGGGGGTAAAAACGAAAGCCAAAATTACGAAGAAAAAGGCAAACAAGCCGGAAACGAACAAATTCAGATACGGGGGCGTTTTCCAAATAACCAGCCAACCGGTAGCCATACGTACCTGTAGTTCCCCAAAACGTTCTTTATGAAAGGTTTCAATTTCGCCGAATACGTGCCGCCCGCCGACAAAGGGGGTAGCAAATTCGAGCAATTGCTCGACATTTTTCAGCAACTGCTCCTCATTACCTCCGGCGACGTGGAACAGGCCATGGCCTGGATGAACCAACTCGACCGGCAGCACGGCCTCACGGACGACAGCTATGGCATGGGCAACTTTTTCGACGAACTGAAAGAAAAAGGCTACCTGACGGAAGAAAACCAGGAAGGCAAAATTTCTATTACCCCCAAAACCGAACAGACCATCCGGCGGTCGGCCCTGGACGAGATTTTTGGGCAACTAAAACGCTCTAAAACGGGAGGCAACCACGCTACGCCCTTCACCGGCGCGGGCGACGAGCTAAGCAGTGACCTGCGTACCTACCAATTTGGCGACTCGCTGGAGCAGATTTCCATGACTGAATCCATCAAGAACGCGCAGATTAACAGCGGCGTGGAGGAGTTTACGCTCATGGAACGCGACCTGGAAGTGACTGAGAAAGAGCAGAAAACCCAGACCAGCACGGTGCTCATGATCGACATCAGCCACTCGATGATTTTGTACGGCGAAGACCGCATTACGCCCGCCAAAAAAGTAGCCCTGGCGTTGGTGGAACTCATCAAACAAAAATACCCCAAAGACACGCTCGATATTGTGGTGTTTGGCAACGATGCCTGGCAGATTCAGGCCAAAGATTTGCCGTATCTGGAGGTTGGCCCTTACCACACCAACACCGTGGCCGGGCTGGAACTGGCCATGGATTTGCTGCGCCGCCGCAAGAACAAAAACAAGCAGATTTTTATGATTACCGACGGCAAACCCACTTGTCTGAAAGAGGGTATCCGGTACTACAAAAACTCGTTCGGGCTGGACCGCAAAGTGGTCAGCAAAACCCTGACCCTAGCCGCACAAGCCCGCCGCCTCGACATTCCGGTTACGACGTTTATGATTGCCACCGATACGTACCTGAAACAGTTTGTGCAGGAGTTCACCAAAGTGAACAATGGCCGCGCCTATTACAGCGGTTTGCAGGGCTTGGGCAACATGATGTTTGAAGATTTCCAGCGCAACCGGCGGAAGAATATCAAATGAGGGGAACGGTGGTTGTCAGGTCTTTGTACATCACAAACGTATCTACCAGCCCCAATTCATGGTGCCGAAAGGCGTTTGGTACCGTACCAATTTTGGCAAAACCGCAGCGTTCCCACAGTTGAACGGCAACCGTGTTGGTACTTACAACGGCGTTGAACTGCATGGCCAGAAAACCCAGCCGCACCGCTTCTTCGAGCGAGAACAGGCACATGCTTCGCGCCAAACCACGCCCCCGATGATTGGGGTGCACCATGTAGCCCGCGTTGGCCACATGATTACCTAAACCCGGTTGGTTGGCGCAAATAAAGAACGTACCTGCCACCTCGCCGTCTAACTCGGCAACATACGTGTGCTTCTGGGGTGCCAACCAAGTTGCCAGCATATCTGGCCGGGTTGTATCGGGCGCATACATATATGTATCTGCCGCCTGAACGACGGGTTCCAGAATAGCCCAAAGTGCATTATGGTCGGTAGCAGTGGCGGGACGTATGGTTGGCATGAGGTGTATAATTTGCATCGGCGGCTTCGTGAATCGGCGTATCGGGTATCAGCGTATTGGGCGCGGCGTATCGTATTCGGCGTATCGTATTCGGCGTATTGGGCGCGGCGTATCGTATTCGGCGTAGGGCGGAGGCAAGCCCCGCCCCTACAATGCCGTCGTTGAAATCAATGGCCATTTTGTGTGATGGTTCCTGTGTAGGGGCGGGGCTTGCCTCCGCCCTACGCCGAATACGATACGCCGATACCAATACGCCGATACCTAATACGCCATCATAGTCGGTCGAAACCCCGGCCCTTTATTGCTTTTCATATGCCACCAGCCCCCGGCAAATCTTACTCGCCAGGGAGGGGCCTTCGTAGATGAAGCCGGTGTAGACCTGCACCAGACTGGCCCCGGCATCGAGTTTCTCCTGCGCGTCGGCGGCGGTGTTGATACCCCCCACGCCAATGATGGGGAACGCCCCGCCCGATTGCGTGTGCAAATACCGAATTACTTCCGTGGCCCGCGCCCGCAGGGGTTGGCCGCTCACCCCGCCCGCACCCGCCCGTGCCACGGCGGTTTCGGGGGTGGCCAGCCCCTCGCGGCTGGTGGTGGTGTTGGTGGCAATGACTCCGGCAATACCCGTTTCGGCCACAATGGCAATGATGTCGTCCAGTTGGGTATCGGTGAGGTCGGGGGCAATCTTGAGCAGAATGGGTTTGGGGGACTTTTTCAGCACGTTTTCGCCCTGCAACCGGCCCAGCAGAGCCGTGAGGGGTGCCCGTTCCTGCAACGCCCGCAACCCCGGCGTGTTGGGCGACGACACGTTGACCACGAAATAATCTACATCGTCAAAAAGATCGCGGAAACAGTGCAGGTAGTCGTCAATAGCGTTTTGGTTGGGGGTGTCTTTGTTTTTGCCGATGTTGCCGCCAATGAGCACACGGGGCAACGTACCTGACGTGCCCGCCCCGATGCGGTGGTGGCGCAACCGCCCGGCGGCGGGGCCAGAGCCTTTGTTGTTGAACCCCAGCCGGTTAATCAGCCCCGCGTCGGCTTTGAGCCGGAATAGGCGGGGCTTATCGTTGCCGGGTTGGGGGCGGGGCGTAACGGTGCCAATCTCGATGAAGCCAAAACCCAGACTGGCCAGTTCGGGCACCCACTCACCGTTTTTGTCGAACCCCGCCGCCAGGCCCACGGGGTTAGGGAAGCGCAGGCCGAACACGGTGCGCTCCAGGCTGGGGTGGCGGTAGGTGTAGAGCCAGCGCAACAGACCAGCCACACCGGGCAGTTTATAAGCAGATTGCAACGCGCCGGTGGCGAAATAATGCACCCGTTCGGCATCGAAACGAAACAATAACGGCAAAATCAGACGCTTGTACATAGCCGCAAAGATACACCCCGGAGCGCACCCTGCCGAGAGACCCCGCGCCGCCCACTCAGGCCAGCACCTGCCCCGTGGGCGGGGCCAACACCGGCACCGGGCGGGCCTCAGGTACGTACCGGGCCTCCAAAATCATGGATTCGAGCGTGAGGCCGGGGCCAAAAGCGCAACTCAGCACATTGAATGCCCCGTTCTCGCCCTGGGCGGTGCCAATTTTTTCCAGGTCGTGCCAGATGGCTTTCAGCACAAACAGCACCGTGGCCGACGACATGTTGCCGAACTGTTTCAGCACCTCATACGCATACCGATTGTCTGCCGGGTCGAGGCCAAGTTGTCCCTCAATCACTTCCAGAATACGCCGCCCGCCGGGGTGCAGGGCGTAGGTGCCAATGTCGCTGATGCTGAGGCCGGTTTGTTCCAGCAACCGCGACAGCATCCGGCCAATGCCTTGCTGAATCACGGTGGGTACGTCGGCGGTGAGGGTCATTTCGAACCCAAAATCAGTCACGTGCCACGCCATGGCGGCCTTCCCGGCAGGGAGCAGGTCGCAATAGAACGAGCGGAGGCACATGGCCCGGTCGGGGCGGGCAGTACCGGCCACCAGCACCGCCGCCGCACCATCGGCAAAGAGGGCGTTGGCCAGCAGGTTATCTAGGTCGTTTTTCTTCTGGAAATGCAACGTACAGAGTTCCACGCACACCACCAGCACCACCGCGCCGGGCGTAGACCGCACAATGGCATCGGCAGCTTTAAGGCCATTGAAGGCTCCATAGCACCCCATAAAGTTAATGGCCATGCGCTGGGTAGTGCCGGGGAGGCCCAGGGCCTCGATGATCTCGATATCCGGGCCGGGCGCATAAAGCCCTGTACAACTGACGGTTACAATGTGGGTGATGCTTTGCTTATTGAAACCGGGGTAGTTCAGCAAACAATCCTGAATGGCGTTCAGGGCCAACGGCACGGCCTCCTGCCGGTAAAGAGCCATACGCTGGCTCACGGTCGGAAACGGTTCCAGCCCGTCGGTGTTGGGGTAGAACGTATATTCACCCCGCGAACGGGCGTAGTCGGGCAAAACGGAGTGCCGCCGGTCAATGCGGGTTTGACGGTACAGAGCCGTGAGTCGGCGTTGGTCGTGGGTATCGAGTTGGAGGGCCTCGGCCATGAACCCGGCAATTTTCGCCTGCGGAATGGCCGCACCGGGCACGGCGGTGCCTAACGAATTGATAAAACTTGCAGGTACGTTCATAGATTTTTGTTGCTTCTTGAGGGGCATATGTACGGGCTGTGTGGCCAACCCGATGTCTCTATCCTTAACACACCCACTACCATAAGGTTGTTTCAGTACCCATAAATATATGACACCACGCGCCATTTGGCTCCACCTCCGCCTACCGTTTTCAGTTTACCTGCTGCCCGTTTGCCTGTTTGCCCTCACACTGCGCCCGCCCCTCACCAACTGGGGGCGGGTCGTTTGGGTGCTGTTCCTGATTCATGTGCTGGTCTACCCCGCCGCCAACACCTTCAACAGCTATTACGACCGCGACGAGGGCAGCGTAAACGGCCTGGAAACCCCGCCCCCCGTGTCGGAAACGCTGTTTTGGGTGTCTATGCTGCTGGAAGCACTGGCCCTGCTGGGGGCGTTTTTCGTCAACGGGCAGTTGGTGTTTTTCATGCTGGTCTACGGC
>JAYUKZ010000343.1:0-7573 GCA_043763995.1 Fibrella sp. | reverse complement strand
GGAGCCAGCTACGGTGCAAGTAACACGTCAGGTGCGCTTTCACCAGGTACGTACCAGGTACGGGTGAAGAACGGTGACGGTTGCGAATCAGCGGCCACGCCAGTGACAATAAACGCACAACCCGCTACGCCAACCGTTACGGTGAACAACCCCACCATCTGCGCCGGAACGTCGGCTCAGCTTACGGTCCAGGGCTGTGACGGTACGATTGCCTGGTCAACCAATGAATCACAAGCCAGCATCAGCGTGACCCCCGGCCAGACTACCAGCTACACCGTGACCTGCACCGCCAACGGCTGCGTGGGCACGGCCACGGCTACTGTTACGGTCAACCCCAAACCAGTAGTAACCGTGACGGCCACCACCTGCAACGGACTGACGACCTATACCGTGACCTTCACCGCCACCGCCGGGGCTATGGTTAGCGCAAACATCGGCACCGTGTCGGGCAATCAGGTAACAAACATCCCATCGGGCCAAACCGTAACCCTGACTGCCACACTCAACACCTGTGAGGGCACCACCACCGCCAACCAGAACTGCCAGAGCCAGGCCGCCAGCCTGGGCGACCAAACGTTTGTGGACACCAACGGCGACGGTATTCAGAACAACGGCGAGGTGGCCTTTGCCAACGTGGTGGTGACGCTCATCAGCAACGGTAACGTGGTGGCCACCGCCACTACCGATGCCAACGGCCTGTACTCGTTCACGGGCCTCACCCCCGGCACCCCCTACAGCGTGAGTTTCACCACGCCCACGGGCTACACGGCCACCACCTACCCCGGCGGTACCAGCCCCACCGTTACCCTGGCACCGGGCGAAATTAACCTCACCCTCGATGCGGGCTTCCTGCTGCTCCGGCCCGCCTACCGGCTTACCAAAATCGTTGACCTCAAGCAGGTGGAACGGGGGCAGGTTGTCACCTACACGGTTTCATTGACTAACACGTCCAACACCACGGCTACCAACCTGGCCCTCACCGACCAGCTCAGTACCACGGCCATCACGTTTGTGGGCAGTGCCAGCACCAGCGCAGGTACGTATGCCCCCACGGCCAGCGGCGGCACCTGGACAATTCCCACACTGGCCGGTGGACAGGTCGTTACGCTCCGGTTCCAGGTCAGGCTCGACCAGGAAGGCATCGTGTATAACACCATCACCACACCCGATGGCAAATCGGCTACGGCCTGTACCACAGTACCATACCATGTCTGCGCCAACACGCCGTTTTTGTTCGAACTTCGGGCACCCATCAACGCAACCAGTTACCAGTGGAGCCGCAACGGCCAACCCATTACCGGGGCCACGGCCAGCACCCTCAGCGTTTCGGCCATCGGCGAATACACGGTGGCAGCCGTCAACGGAAGCGGATGCCCGGATGGCACCTGCTGCCCCTTTGTAGTAGTGGAAGACCCCGCCCCCAGCATCACGGTTCGGGCTGTGGCCGCTACCTGCACCGGTAACGTTCCGCAGGCCAACGGTTTCCTGGGCTTGGTAAGCAACAGCCCCAACGCCGTGAGTTACAACATCGCAGCGGGCAACAGTTTCACGGCCACTACGCCGACTTTTGCCACGCCGCAACCCCTGGCTTCGGTGAGCGGCGGAGTGCTGCTGGCCTCGTTGGCCAATCCCGCCCTGGCGGCAGGGCAGCCCTACACCGTCCGGGTCTACACCGCCGACGGGTGCTTCAGCGACACGGCAATAACATTGCCCCAAACGGTTTGCGACTGCCCGGTAGGGGTGTGTGCGCCGGTGCTTGTTCGGAAAACAAAAGTTAATGGGCGGCCAATTCCTCAGTAGGCACCCACAACCACATTGCTTTGGTAGTAGAGTCCCACCCTCCTTATTAGGGGTGGGACTTTTTTTTGAGTAGAAGTAGCTTATGCACACTCACGGTTTGGCATACCCTTTGAGCAAAGGGCCGGTCATAGGCATAAAACATAAAATGAAATTTTTTTTGCCAACAGTAAACTTCATAAGCAAGAAGACGGTCACAAAAGGAGCTAATTAGACAAAAGGTATACTTTTTGTTGGACGATTAAGCATTATTGATGCTCTTTATCCTCGTCCAAAAACTACCGGTTCATGCGTACTTATACTGCAATTTCTCCCTTTATCCTTATTTTTCTGTGTGGCTTGTTTCTACTCAATGCGCCGTTGCTGGCCGCTCACCCCACCAAACCATTAGCCGCCTGTAGCCTCACCCTGACCTCCGGCGTGTCAGGCTGTTACGCTGTAAACGGAAGTAGTAAAGCCACCCTGAATGTGGAGATACGCTGGGATACGCCCCCGCCGGGCAAACCACTCATCATCATTACCGGCACCCAAAGCCGAACCATCATCCCCGGTATGCGGACGGTAACGTACCCAGACGGTACCACCAGCGAAATTATTCTTGTGTCGCCCCAGGTCGTAACCTTCGAAGTCGATCTGGCTGCCACCCCCACCACGGCCACCGTCACGGCAGCCTTTGACCCCACTTGCTCGGCCACCGCCACCGTGACGCTGCCCCCCGCCTGCCCGCCCATCGGGTGCGAAACGGGGCAAACGAGCGGCCTTGTTTTTGCCGATTTTAACGCCAACGGGCAACGCGACCCTAACGAGACCAGCGGTTTGGCGGGCGTGACGGTACGGGCTACCACCTGCACCGGCACCCAGTACCAGACTACCACCAACGAGGCCGGGCTGTATGCCTTTGCGGGTAGTTCGGCCCTGCCCGCCAACGGCTATCCGGTCCGAGTCGAGTTTCTAAACCTCCCTGCCTACGCGGGGCAAGGAACGCCCGTTGGCACCAATGGCCAAACCACCGTGCAGTTCCTGACCGCCCCCGCCTGCCAACTGGATCTGGGCATACTCGACCCCACCGACTACTGCCAGGCGAACCCCAAACTGATGGTGCCCTACTACACCAGCGGCGACCCCAGCCAGACGGCCATTGCCACCGACCCCGCCCTGCTCATGTTCGACTATACCCTATCGGGCTTGAAAGATGCATCCAAAACCACGGCCCTGTCCACCACCCGCGAGGTGGGTTCGCTGTGGGCGGTAGAGTACGACAAGAACTACCGAAAACTGTTTGCCGCCGCCACCCTCCGCCGCCATACGGGCCTCGGCCCCAAGGGGTTGGGGGGCATTTATGTGCTGGACCCGTTCAGCACATCGGCCAGCAAAATCGTGGCGGCATGGGCCGTTGACAGCCTGATGGGCGTAGACGTGGGCGCGGGGTTGGTACCCACCAACGCCAACCGGTTGCTGGGCCTATACGGCAACAGTACCGACCCCGTGGCCTGGTCACTGACGGGCAAAGTGGGGCTGGGCGGGCTAGACCTGAGCGACGATGGCCGGGCATTATATTTCGTAAATTTGTTCGACAAAAAACTATACCGCACCGACCTCGCCGCTTTCCAGACCACAGGTACGTTGCCTACGTCGGCGGTGGGCCTGGCCCTACCCGACCCCGGCTGTGTGGGCGGTCAACTGCGGCCCTGGGGCCTGAAAGTACACAAAGGCAAGGTGTACGTGGGGGCCGTTTGCGACGGGCAAACCGACCAGGATCGGGGTACCCTGCGGGCCTATGTGTTTGAATATGACCCCGCTACGGCCCAATTTGCGCCCGCGCCCGTGCTGGATATGCCCCTCACCTACCCCAAAGGCTTCCCCTGGGTGGGCAACTCCGACCTGACGAACTGGTTTGCCTGGACGGACGATTTCGACGTGAAACAGACCGCCAACCAGGGTAGCATCATGTTCTTGATCCGGCCCGAACCCATTCTGGCGAGCCTCGAATTCGACATAGACGGGTCGATGCTGCTGGGCTTCGCCGACCGCACAGGCCTGCAATCGGGCAACGCCAATTCGAACCTGACCACCCTCAGCACAAGCTACAACGGCATTTCGGGGGGCGATCTGCTACGGGCTGCCAAAACAGGCACTACGTTTATGCCCGAAAACAACGCCCGCGCCAACCAACTGCTTGGCTACGGGGCCAACAACCGGCAGGGACCGGGTTTCGGCGAATTTTATGACGACGATCTTTTCAATACCACCAACAACCTCTCTACCCTCGACCATGCCGAACTCTTCCAGGGTGGACTGGCCCTGCGGCCCGGTTCGGGCGAAATCATCAGCACGGCCCTGAACCCGGTGGAGGGGCGCGGTAACAGCAACAAAAATTCGGGTGGGGTGCGCTACCTTTCCAACAACACCGGTCAATATAACAAAGCCTACCAGGTCTACGGCTCCGGGGCCTCGTTTGCCAGTGCCGCCAGTCTGGGCGACATCACCCTGCGGTGCGACTCGCCAACGTACCTGGAAGCCGGGAATCTGGTCTGGCTCGACACCGACGGCGACGGCGAGCAGGATGCCTGCGAAAAACCCCTGGAGGGGGTTAATGTGGGGCTGTATCGGGCCGGTACGCTGGTGGCCAGCACCCGCACCAACAGCCGGGGCAACTATTATTTTACCTATTCGCCCACGGCTTCAGCGGTGCCCGGCTCCACCAATGCCCTGTTGCCCAACACGGCCTATGAGGTTGTTTTTGGCACCGAAGGCCAGCTTTCGGGCGGGCAGCTTACCCTGAACGGCATTGCCTACCGCCTCACCGCCGCCCGCGCCACCGGCCCCAGCCTAAGCACCCAAACCGACTCCGACGTGCTTCCGGCCACCGTGGCGGGGCAAAGCACACCCACTATTTCGTTCACCACCGGGGCGTGGGGTACGGTAAACCACACCCTCGACGCGGGTTTCCAGTGCCTGCCGATGGATGCCATCCGGGTGGCCGTTTCCGGGGCTTCGTGCCCGG
This sequence comes from Fibrella sp., assembly GCA_043763995.1. Lineage (GTDB taxonomy): Bacteria > Bacteroidota > Bacteroidia > Cytophagales > Spirosomataceae > Fibrella. The sequence goes on along the minus strand of JAYUKZ010000343.1, from coordinate 2,772 downwards.
CCAACACCACCGTGGCCAACGCCGATGCCCGCATTGACCTGACCAACCTCACCAACGCCAATCGGGTTTTTCTGGCCACCACCACCGCCCTGCCTGCCTACACCGCCACCGGGGGCCAGCCGGTTGTGGCGGGGGCCACCAGCTTTACGGGCCTGGCCAACCCGGCCACCAGCCAGGGCACGGCTTATAGCCTGGTGGTTTACAACGGCCCTTGTTGCTACACGGTCTTGGCGGCGCAACTGCCGCAGGTCAACTGCCAGACCCCGTGCCAGATCCGGGTTGGGCGCATAGCGGCGGCGTGCAGCCAAAACGCCAACAACTACCGGCTGTCGGGCGTAGTGAGTGTGTCGAATGCTACGCCGCAGACGCTGGTAATCAGCAACGGAGTATTAACTGCCGAAATCAGCATCGGTGCGGGACAGACCGAGGTGCCGTTTGCGCTGATGGGGCAAGGCTGGTTTGGCAACCAGACCAGTCAGGTGCTCACGGTGCGCTCGGCCTCCTGCGGCACGGCCACGGTAACGTACCTGACCCCGCCCGAATGCGGCTGCCCCACCAACCGGTGCCTGATGATCCGGGCCGAACGGCTAGCCCCGTAGCGGCGGGCCACACTACCGAAACTGGGGCTTCGGCACTACACATTGTAGCTTTGCGGCATGAACACTCCCTCAACGCCCCTGCCCGAACGCATCCGGCCCCGCACGCTCGATGCCGTGATTGGCCAACCCAAACTCATTGGCCCCGACGGTTCGTTGCGGCGGGCGGTGGCTTCGGGGCGGTTGCCTTCCCTCATTTTGTGGGGGCCGCCGGGAGTGGGCAAAACCACGTTGGCCCTGTTGTTGGCCGAAGCCGTGAAACGACCTTTTGTGGCCCTGAGTGCCGTGAGCGCGGGCGTGAAAGACGTGCGCGACATTCTGGCCCGCCCGGCAGGACTGTTCCCGCCCGTGGTGTTCATCGACGAGATTCACCGGTTCAACAAAAGCCAGCAGGACGCGCTGTTGGGGGCGGTGGAAAAAGGGCAAATCACGCTCATCGGGGCCACCACCGAAAACCCGTCTTTCGAGGTGAACGGTGCCCTGCTGTCGCGCTGCCAAGTCTATGTGCTGGAACCCCTCAGCCGCGAGGACCTGATCCAACTCGTTGACCGCGCCCTGACCACGGATACGTACCTGAGCCAACGCCGGGTGCGGGTGCAGGACTACGACGCGCTGATTCGGCTGTCGGGCGGCGATGGGCGTAAGTTACTGAATCTGTTGGAGTTGGCCATTGATAACCATGTTTCTGCCGATGAGTTGATCCTGACCGACGACTACGTGACCGGCGTGGCCCAGCAAACCGTTGCCCGGTACGACAAGTCGGGCGAGCAGCACTACGACATTGTTTCGGCCTTTATTAAATCCCTGCGGGGATCGGACCCCAACGCGGCCCTGTACTGGATGGCCCGGATGCTGGTGGGCGGCGAAGACCCGGTGTTTATTGCCCGCCGGATGCTGATTCTGGCTTCGGAAGATATTGGCAACGCCAACCCCACGGCCCTCATCATGGCCACCGAAGCGATGCAGGCCATCCGGGTAATCGGGATGCCCGAAGGCCGGATTATTCTTTCGCAGGTGGCGGTGTACCTGGCTACGTCGCCCAAGAGCAACGCCAGTTACGTAGCCATTGACGCGGCTATGGCCCTGGCCGAAACGACCGCCCACCTGCCCGTGCCGCTCCACCTGCGCAACGCCCCCACCCGGCTCATGAACCAGTTGGGCTATGGCAAAGACTACCAGTACGCCCACGACTACAACGGCAACTTCAGCCAGCAAAACTACCTCCCCCACGAACTGGAAGGCCACAAACTCTACGACCCCGGCCAAAACCCCCGCGAGCAAGACATCCTGCGCAGCCTGAAAACCTGGTGGGGCGAGTGGTATGGGTATTGAGTGCGCCAGCACAACTCAGTATACCCAACCCCACACAAGCGTAGCTATACTCTTGGAAATTAATTTTAGTCTGTCACTTTTCAGGTGATACGTCCACACCTCTGGATCGTAATTCATACCCCGCCAGTGTTCCTCTTTATCGTAGCGAATTAAGCGGCCACCAAGCAACTGTTGAATCTGCTCATGTCGACTTTTTGAGGGTAACAAAGGTAATTGAGGTAAAAAAATCAACACCGGTTTATCGGCTAAAAATAATAAATCAGCAGGCTTATTTTGGTTGAGCTCTATGGTACTGATCACAGCACTTATCTGGACGATAGTTACTGAATCGGTGGCATGAAACGAAACCGTTACTACCTGTCGTGAAGTTATTTTCGTGTTCTGGTACGTACTCACTGCCTCAACTAATGCCGGATGAGTGAAAGTAAGAGAAGATAACGGAAGTTGGCAGTACGCCTGACTAGTCAGAAGTAACAATTTGATAATCAGTGGTTTCAGTAGTTTCATCGTGCGTAGAAATCTTGGCTTGAACGACAGTTTGTAATATCATCACGGGATCCTATTGATCTTGACACTCCATTTTTGAGCATTATTACGTCCTTGTAGCCAATAATGTAATAATACCGTTTCAGATTTGATATGTCGTATATTTGCTTCATGAACTACGCCCTCAAAATTCAGGAAGACTTGCTCACCCTGCAAACAATTGAAAAAAAACAGACAAAAGCCCAATGTCGGGATTACCTCCGATTCCTGCGCCTACTTAAGTCAGGCGAGGCCACCACGCAGAAACAGGCGGCTAAAGCCATCAACCTCACGCTGCGGCAAGGCCAGAGAATCTGGA
>JAYUKZ010000342.1:0-2153 GCA_043763995.1 Fibrella sp. | reverse complement strand
TATCGGGCGCATCGGCACAGGCGGTGAGCAGCAAAAACAGAGGAAGCAGCGGAAGGAGGTATTTCATGCAAAAAAATGGCCCGTAAAAAATGGCAGGGGGTTGGCCGGTATAAAACCCTTTCGCTGCTCCTTGGTGTTAACCCCCTAACAAACCCGTTCGTTCTGCTTTGGAGGGATAGGTTTACGGTCTATTACGTAACTTAGTGCCGTAATATCTACCCTTAACCTCTAGCCGTGAGTGGCATGACTCTGACGTGTTACCAAACATTGGAAGACCAGGACAACGCCGATCATATTGAGAAGTACGGCCCTTTCCTATGCAAGCGTCCAGATACCTGGTTAGGCGATGGCTATTATTTCTGGGACTCAAACATTGACTGGGCGCATGACTGGGGCCGTTTCTACAGCAAGAATGGGTACGTTATTTGCAGTGCTCAGGTACACCTTGACGATGCCGTGTTCGATCTGTTTGGCAACGTGGCGCATCAGGGCATTTTTGAGCGGGCCTACGACGCACTGCGCGGGCGAACCCACTCCGAAATAACTGTTCCACAGGTACTTGTAGCTATGAAGAAACTGGGTACGTTTCGTTATAATGCCATACGTGCTTTCGACGAACCCCGCAGTGTTTTTACCCTCCGGTATAACCTTAAGGGTTCAGAACAGTTAGTTATTGGTCAGCGGGTGCAGATTTGTCTGATTAACAAAAACAACCTACTTTCGCAGACTTTTCGGATAGTTTTTCCAGAAAAGTACGTTGTATAGTACTATGAATACACACATGATTGACCGTTTTGAGGAGGCCGTAGCTGCCATGTCTGAAGCGGAATTCAATGTTTTTTGGCAAGAGGTGCAGCAAGAAAGCGGCGATGGCCCACTGGCGGCAACCTTTATTGCCAGCTTCTCGTGTGGCTCTTCAGTGCATCGGTCTCAGGTACGTTACGCCGAAGCCGGTTACGACCTGTTCGAGGTTGCGGGTGAATACAACTTTGCTATGGCAGCATGACCGCTCCAGAAAAATCCACGTTTCAGTTTGTCGGCTTTTTGGTAACAGAAAGTCATATGTCCCTCCAACGGGCCGATGAATACGACTTTCAGGTAGCATTTGCTCCATCAGGCACTGTTGATATTGCTAAGGGTGAATTTGAACTACGGCTTCACGTTGAAGCAGTTGATGCCAACCAACGGGCGGAGATTAAGGTGACCACGTTGGCTACTTTCTCGTATATAAATATTTCGGAGCCACAAAACTCAAAGTTTTTGACCGAAAATGCCCCCGCCATTGTATTTCCTTATGTCAGGGCTTACATCAGCACATTGACTACTCAGGCAGGTATTGAGGCCATTATTCTACCAACCATGAATTTAAGCGGTATGTCTGATTTGTTAAGGCAAAACATCACCGTCGCTACCTGAGAACAGGCATTTGGTGCTGCAATCCATGTGATTACCTGATGGTAAAGGCACTCAGAACTGACTAATAAATTCCCTTCAACGATCTTAACCCGGCCACAAGCCGGGTTTTTTGTTAGCCACTACCCCCTGCCAAACCCTTTCCCGCCTCATCGTTGTTAGGTACGTAACAAACCCGTTCATTCTGCTTTGAAACTGCTTAAACTTGCCGCTGGTGTGCTGAACCAGACCCCGCTGGACTGGGACCATAACCAGCAAAATATCATCGGTGCCATCGACATGGCCCGCCAACAGGGCATGAGCCTGCTTTGTTTGCCCGAACTCTGCATTTCGGGCTACAACTGCGAGGATATGTTCTACGCCCAAAACACCATCGACCAATCGGTGGTCTCGCTGCTGGGGATTGTGCCCCACACCCACGACATTGTGGTGTCGGTGGGGTTGCCGTTGCGGGTCAATAACCGGACGTATAACGTGGTGGCGTTGCTGATGAACAAACGCATTCTGGGTTTTGTGGCCAAACAACACCTGGCCAACAACGGCATTCACTACGAAACGCGCTGGTTTCAGCCCTGGACAGCGGGCGTGCGCGACGAGATCCGGGTGGGCGAGTTCAGCTACCCCATCGGCGACTTGGTGTTCGATTTGTCGGGGGTGCGCATTGGGTTTGAAATTTGCGAAGATGCCTGGATTGCCGCCCGACCGGGCCGCTCGCTGTATGAACGGGGCGTAGATATTAT
>JAYUKZ010000341.1:0-2155 GCA_043763995.1 Fibrella sp. | reverse complement strand
TCATCTTTGGTTTTAGGGTGAATGGCCAGGCGGGTGCCAATGAGTGAGGAAAGCATGACCACGGCGGGGGCGGCCAGATAATCCAGCGGGCACCTCATTCGGTAGGCAATGTCGGTGAGCCACCCCCGTATGGCTTTGGGTAACATATCCGGCTCCAAAGCCTGAACAGGCGGCAGGGTGAGGTTAAGCGGTGTTGGGGTCTTCCAGGTAGGGGTGGCTTTTGCCGGTTGGGGCTGTTGCTCGTTCTCAAAATCGGGTAGGTCGTTGGCCTCTTCATCCGACATACTGAATAGGGCCGGGTCTTTGCCCTTACCAGACAAGGGCGTAACTTTGTTGTGTTCTTTGAATTGCATAGTTAGTTGGGCCGGTGCTGGTGGGCATCCGGCCTTTTTTTGTGGGTGGAATTTTTGCGGTTCGTGCGGTGGCATAGCCAGGTGTTTGCGGCCACGAACAGGGCGAACGCGGCTAGGCAAGCCAGTAGGTCAGTGAGGGCGTTCATGCGAAAGGTGCGGTTTGAAACTCAGCAATAAACCAATCGTAGAAGCCTTGAAACGTGGTTGCCACGTACACACTTGCGCCCGCTTGTTTCAGGTCGCTGATAGCCTGTTTCTGATCGCTGCTGAGGGCATCACGGCCTACTTTAATCTCGATATGTACGGCGCGACCATCAACCACGGCGAACACATCCGGCATCCCTCTTCGCTGCTGACTGGGTACGTACTTGCCCAGGTCGGCGCGGTAGGTGCCTGTCGATTGCAGCCGGGTGGCAAAGTGGCCCGATAGGTTCAGGTAATCCACAATAGCGCGGGTGAGGCCGTTTGCGTCCGCATCGGAGTACTTAGCCTTCACGCGGGCATGGGCGGGCAGAGTGGGATGCTTTGCGGCTTTGCGCTGGTCGGCAAGCTGGCAAAAGTGGGTGAGGGCCGTTTTCATACCCCTGCGCCCGTTTTCTTCAACACTGCCGAAAGCACCTCAGACCGTAGATACCTGACCTGATTCCCGATGTGGTGTTTCTTGAGAATACCCCGTTTTTCCCAGTCCCAAACGGTAACTTTAGAGACCTTGAGTAGCCCCGCTGTTTCCTCCGGGGTGAGTAATTCATCTTGCTCAATCGCTACGGGTGCTACGGTAGCTGAATGGGCGGCTTTCAGGGCATCGAATACGATAGGCCGTAATACCGATTCCAGAAAGATTTTTACGTCGGTCAAATCCTGCATTTTGTTGTGCTGGTTAGTTCGACCGCAAAGAACTAAACGAAAAACCGGCTTAAATCCAAATCAGGTGACGGATTCAAGCCGGTTCGTCCGGTAAAATTGGTAAATACCAGAAATCTAAATTTATGGTCTCATATACAGACGTTTAACCTCTAATTCTTCCCGGTATATTATACCATAGATTTTTGATTGCATGGCCGGGGGTATGTCTTTACGTAGTTTTTCAGCACCAATACTTTTCCGGTCTACTGTTGCCCTGAACGCTGCTTTTAGTATTTCTTTCTGTTGAGGGTCAATCCTTTTTAACATTGCCGCCTCTACCCCGTTCCTCACTTCACGTCGGAAATAAAGTAGCGTGGCTGCGTTCTGTCTTTGCGTGGTTGTGCGCTTTGGCTTTTGTCCGGGGGGCGGCGTTGGTAAAGTTGGCCGGTGGCGAGGCAGTGTAGTAGCAACCTGCTCAAACAAGCCGACAATGCCTATGCTGGTATTGGGGGTGTCACTCCACAAGAGCGCATTGTGCTCATGCACATAAACGCGCTCCAACAGAACAGCCGTGAGTTCGTTCGTCGCAGATTGCGGCCACTCATTTTGTGTGCAGTAGTTGTTAACCAGATTGAGCAGGTACGTTGCCGTTGCCACCCGTTCGCTGTATTCCCGTGAATCCTTGCCGTTCACCAACTCCTTCGATTGCTGGTCGAACTTGTTCAGCAAGCCCACCAGCGGCATATCGGCAAACGAGTGTGTCAGGTAGTGGGGCGGCACGGCGGCGTGGCCCCGTTTCTGGTCTACTAACAAGCCCGTGAACGCACGATATAATTCGTTGAGGGTTCGCTCATACGCCGGGGTGTAGCCACATGGCCCCAACCCATTCCGGCGTTCCTGCGGTGTGGTATATGCCTCGACATAGCGAAAAAACGCGGGCTTCTGGGGGGCATGGCAGA
>JAYUKZ010000340.1:0-2162 GCA_043763995.1 Fibrella sp. | reverse complement strand
CGTTCCGAAGCAAAAAAGACGGGGCCGCCGTGGGGAATTGGCCCGGCACTGCCCGCCCGCCCACAAACAAATCCAGGTCGCCATCGCGGTCATAGTCTGCCGCCGCCGCGCAACTGCCGGGGCTACCCTCGGTGGGCAATGTACCGGGCGGGGCCAGGGTAAACCGCCCGCCGTTATTGAGGAAAAGCTGGTCCTGGTAGGCGGGCGAATTGGGGGCATATTCGTTGCCGCCCCGCACCACATACAGGTCGGGGTCGTGGTCGTTGTCGGCATCGAAAAAGAGCGCGGCCACGGCATCGGCAGGTGGGTTTAGCGTAGTTTCCAACGTGGGCCAGGCCCCGGCGGGCGCGGGCACAAACCGGCCCGAAGCCTGTTGCAAAAACAGGCCCGAAGCCTGCCCCGTGGCCCCGCCCACAAACACGTCGGCCCGCCCGTCGGCGTTCACGTCGGCACTGGCCAGGGCTGGTCCCTGCCGCGACAACTGGTACGGAATCAGCGGCTCCTGCTTGTAATCGACATACGGATTTTCGCGGTGAACAAAGGGGATGAGCGTTTCGGACGAAGCACCAAAAACCGTGTTTCTAGCCACTGGAAGTATTTTTTCGAAAAAAACAGCCTCGGTCTGCGCCAGTGTCAGTGTGGTATTTGGCAGTACCCCCGCCCGGTGGCTCACGCGCCCGTCGGGCCAACGTACCTGGACGGAAACCGGGCCGTTGCCGGGGGCCGTAGCCGCGCCCAGCCCCACCGTCAGCACAGGAGCCACCGCCGACTGGAACCCCCGCGTGGGCATCAGTTCCTGGGTTTGGGTGCGGGTGCCGCGTGTAATGGTCACCACCGCGCCCACCCCAAACCGGTTGCCGCCGCTGCCCGCCAGCCGGATGGTCAGGTGCTGGTTTTGGGTCTGGCTTTCGGCGTTGTTGCGGTAAACAGAAGCCGGGGCGTTGGTGTTGTTCACCACCAAATCCAGGTCGCCGTCGTTGTCCAGGTCGGCATAGGCCGCGCCGGTCGAAACGGCTCCTTCGGCCAGACCCCATTGGCGGGCCACGTCCTGAAACCGGAGGCCGTTCAGGTTTCGAAACGCCACGTTGTTGGGAGCGGTGGCGGGGAGTTTGGCAATGAGTTGGGCGGCATCGGTGGTAAGGTCTTTTCCCTGTGCCGCCAGTTTTTCTTTTGCCGCCGCCACGTCGTAGGTCAGAAAATCGAGGCTGGTAAAATCACGTACCAGACCGTTGGCGACGAAGAGGTCTTTCAGCCCGTCGTTGTCGAAATCGGCCAGGAGGGCGGCCCAACTCCAGTCGGTGGCCGAAATACCGGCCAGTTGCCCCACCTCGGCGAATAGAAGCCCCCTAGCCGCATCGGCGGACCGCCCCGAAGGGGGAACTGAGTTCGTAGAAAGTGCTGCCGCGAGCGTGGTTCCCCCTTCGGGGGCTAGGGGGCTTTGGTTCAGGTGCAGCATATTGCGCATCTGCTGGTGGCCAAACCCACTGTCAACCATCAACTGGTAGCGGTCATATTCGTCGGGGCCTTTCAGCCGTTTTTGGCGTTCCCAGGTGGCGGGCAGCATATCGGTGGTGACAATATCGGGCCGGGCATCGTTGTTTACATCGGCAATATCAATGCCCATGGTGTTGCGCGAGGTGTGGCCAAAAGCGGTCTGAGCCTGTTCGGTAAAATGCCCGCGCTGGTCGTTGATATAGAGATAGTCCTGCTCTTCGTAGTCATTACCCACATAGAGGTCGGGCCAGCCATCGGCGTTGAGGTCGCTGATGCCCACCCCCAGCCCGAAATTGATACCGCCCCCGTGAATGCCTGCCTCCGCCGACACGTCGGTAAACTGCCCGGTGGCTTCGTGGCGGTAGAGTCGGTTGCCGAAATAGGGGTGGCGTTGGCGGCGCAGTTTTCGGGTGTTGAAAAAGGGCGCGTAAAACATGTTGCCGTGGTTGACCAGAAACATATCCAGATCGCCGTCGCGGTCGTAATCGAAAAAACTGGCCTGGGTCGAGAACGTACCTGGCGCGTCGAGGCCGTAGTGGGCGGCGCGTTCGCTGAAGGTGGGGGTGCCGCCGGGTTTGCAGTGGTTGTTGATAAACAGTTGGTTAGCCCGCGCCGCCGCATCGGGCAGGGCCGAGTAGCAGACGTAGATATCGAGCCAGCCATCGGCG
>JAYUKZ010000339.1:0-2167 GCA_043763995.1 Fibrella sp. | reverse complement strand
TGATTCCCAGCAGTTTAATGAGCAAATCGCTACTGACGGTGAGCAGGGCAATGAACGGGGCGGTGAGTTTGGAGAGCAGTTCCATGGGCGCGGCCATTGTTTTGGCGATGCCTTCGGGGTTGGAAAGGCCAATGCGTTTGGGTACCAGTTCGCCCAGCACCAGCGAGGTGTAGGTGAGCATGAGCAACACGCCCACCACGGCAATGCTGCGCGAATAGGGCTGAAGCAGGCTGCTGTGGGCCACAAACGCCTGAAAATCGGTGGTGAGTTTGTCGCCGGAGAAAATACCGAGCAAGATGCCGATAAGCGTGATGCCGATCTGAACCGTTGATAGAAACCGGTTGGGCGCGTTGGCCAGGTCGAGGGCCGTTTGCGCCCGTTTGTCGCCACTTTTGGCGGCAATTTCCAGTTTCGACCGCCGGGACGATACCAGCGCAATCTCCGACATGGAGAAGATACCGTTCAAGAGGGTCAGTACCAGAATAATAAGTAGCTCCACGAAGTAGACAGTTGGTCTACCTGCAAAAATAGCAGAACTATTGGGGCCGCAATCGAATGGGGGTGTGCTATTTTTGCGTCAGAATCCGGGGCAACTGCGCCGGTACCCCAGTTCATGATCGTATTTATTGACGACCGCCCGGTGCGGCTTACTGGCTCGAAAAAGGGGGACAAACTCGCCCAAATTGCCGATTTTGACCGCGTGGTCGATGCCCGCCTCGACAGCCTCAAGGCCGACTCGCTCCACGGCCATCTGCTGTTGCTCAACGCCACCCCCGCCACCGTCGAACGACTCATTGGGCTGCTGGAAGAGACCGACATTAGCCACTTGCTCTCCGTCACGCTGCAATGTTTGGATAAAGAGGCGGTGGAAGTGCGGGTAAAAAGTTTGTACAAAGTGGTGAAAGCGGCGGGCGGTATTGTCTCGAAAGAAAACCGTATCCTGCTGATTTACAGGCGCGGAGTCTGGGATTTGCCCAAAGGCAAGCTCGATGAAGGCGAAACATCGAAGGTGGGGGCCGTGCGCGAGGTGCAGGAAGAAACCGGCGCGGTGGTGGCGTTGGGCGAAAAAATATGCACCACCTACCACACCTATACCCTTAACGGCAGCCGCATCCTGAAGCGCACCAAATGGTACCACATGGCCCTGGTAGACGACTCCCGGCTGGCTCCGCAAGCTGAGGAGAACATCGAGAAAGTGGCGTTCATGGAACCCAAACAGGCTGAAATTGCCCTTGCCGGGTCGTTTAGCAGCATCCGCCACGTAGTAGCTCAGGCGTTGCTGGTCAAGCAGCCAAAGGTGTAGCAAACTGTATTCCCATGAATTTTCAAGTTAAGATTCAACTCACGGGCATTACCAAACCGCCCGTTTGGCGGCGGGTATCGGTACCGGCTTCGTTGACATTCGCCGATTTTCACGCGGTAATTCAGGCGGCCATGAGCTGGAAAAATTACCACCTCTTTATGTTCTCGCCCGGTGGTTTTGGTACTTCGCCCTCTATCCTTCCCCTCCACGGCGACAATGAGCCGGGCGATTTGGACGCATCGACGGTAATACTGAGCGCGGTGTTTACCCACCAAGGGCAGAAATTTGTGTATACTTATGATTTCGGAGACGATTGGAGGCACGCGCTGACAGTGGAAGCGATTACCGATGAGCCAGACAGTAAGCCGGTAGTGCTGGATGGCAAAGGCGTTTGCCCCCCCGAAGACTGTGGAGGTGCCTGGGGGTATGAATCCTTGAAGCAGGTGCTAGCTAACCCCAAACACCCGGAGCACAAAGACATGAAAGAATGGTTGGGTATGTCGAAATCCGACAAGTGGGATGCCACCGCCTTCGACCTACAGGAAGCAGAAGAAGCCGTGCGGGCTGTGTTTGGTTGACCGGATACGTACCTGCCCGTTTTTACTGCCGAAACTCGAAAATCCAGCCTTGGTAGGCGGAGGGGGCTTTGCCGGGGCCGGAAAACGCTCCCTGCAACCCAGCAATAACAACCCCGGCGGCGGCTGCCGTCAGTACTTTGTCAGGGCTATTGATGTAGCCCATTGGCGTGTAGGCAAGGGGTGCACTAGTGTCCGGGCGGCGTTGTTTCAGGGCGCGGCGGCTGATTTTTCGCATCTGCACCACCGATTTCAACTGGATGGTCGTGTAGAGCGCGGGGCCGGTCTC
>JAYUKZ010000338.1:0-2180 GCA_043763995.1 Fibrella sp. | reverse complement strand
TGGGGGTGTTCAGCGTCCAACTGGCAATGCTGTAATAGAGCCGCTGGGCTTTTTCGGCCCTTATTTTCTGGGTAATGTCGCGCAGAATGCAGCGGAAGGCGGTGGGTTTTCCCTGGTCGTAGCGGCAGTTTACGCTGCCCGACAAAAACAGCGTTCGCCCGTCGCGGCTCCTGAAAACGGTCTCGAAACTGGGGTTTGGCTCGCCCTCCTGCACCCGCAATAGCCGGGCCGTGGTGCTGGAAACATAATCAGGGTGGAGCACGTCGGTCAGAGTGAGGGCGGCGGTTTGTTCGGCAGAATAGCCCAGTACGTCGCGCCAGGCTTTATTGACGAAAATAAACTTGCCGTCGAGCGTAATAAGTTGAATCAAGTCGCTGGTGTTGTCTACCAGGTCTTGAAGTTGGGCGTTGGTGTTGCTCAGAGCCGAGGCCACGCGGCGTTTGCTGGTCAGGTCTTCGCCAATGATGGTGAAGGCGGCAGATTGCCCGATTTCGATGCTGGGAATGAACGAGTTAAGGAGTACGCTGCGGGTAGAGCCGCTTTTGGTGAGGAGTTGAATTTCGCGCTGTTCGGGAAAGCTGCCGCGCTCAGTAGCCTCCCGAAAAAGTGCCTGCAGCACCGCCCGGTCTTGCGCGGGCACCAACAGGTCAAAAAAATTGCGGCCCAGCACGTCATCCAGGTTCCAGGCCGTGACCCGCAGCGTGTAGGGGTTCATGTACGACACCGCCCCGTCGGGTTGCAGGGTGAGGCCAATGAGGTTTAGCTGGTCAACGGTTTTACGAACGTCGAAAGGTTGGGCGGTAGTCATAGGTTTCGCAGGTACGTATCGGTGGGAGCCGGAAAGGAGCCACTGCCAAATTTACGCAAATGGATGTGGTGTTCGCATCGGCGAATTGGCGCGTTTACGTTGGCGTATCGGTATCGGCGCATTAGCATCGGTGTGTTGTTATTGGCGTATGGTGAATCGGTATGTTGTATTCGGCGTATTGGCGGCGGCCCAGGGCGGAGGCAAGCCCCGCCCCTACAATGCAACCATCACACAAAATGGCAATTTGTTAAAACGACGGCATTGTAGGGGCGGGGCTTGCCTCCGCCCTGGGCCGCCGCCAATACGCCGAATACGATACGCCGATACGCCGATACGCCGATACGCCGAATACGATACGCCTCCGCCCTACGCCGAATACCCTACGCCAATAAACAATACGCCGATAAACAAACCCTACAGCAACTCGTTGACGGGTTCCCAAAGCAGGGCCTCAAACGCGGTGACGGTATCGTTGGTTACGGTAATGCCTTCGGCCTCAAGGAGTTCCTGCATGTGGGTGGGGGTTTGAAAACAGTGCTTGCCGGTCAACGTACCCAACCGGTTCACCACGCGGTGGGCGGGCACAGAATCGGGCTGCGTGTGGGCACCGCGCATGGCCCAGCCCACCATCCGGGCACCGGCCCGCAGGCCGAGGTAACTGGCAATGGCTCCGTAGGTGGTTACGCGCCCCACCGGCACCTGCCGCACCACGGCATACACATCCTCGAAATAATTGCGGGGTGGGTCGGCCACAGAGCCGTCGGCGGTGGTAATTTTGCGGGGAGTAGCCACGGGGATTGGGTCGTTTTTTCAAGAATTAGCAATGCTGTTGACCAGGGGTTGGCGGGCGGCACCGGCAAACCGCACGTCTTGGCCCAAAGCCGTTTTCAGCAGTCCGGTATACTGCCGTTTGGGAATTTCGATGGCCCCAAACCGCCGCACGTTGTCGTTGATAAACTGGGTGTCGAGCAGCCGGAACTGCTGTTGGCGCAGGGTTTCGATCAGGAAGTGAAACGCTATTTTGGAGGCGTTGGGCACGAGGTAAAACATTGATTCGCCGAAAAAGGCCGCGCCCAGGGCCACGCCATACAGCCCGCCCACCAACTTGCCCTCCAGGTACGTCTCCACGCTGTGGGCCAGGCCCTGGCGGTGCAGTTCGGTGTAGGCCGTTACAATTTCGTCCGAAATCCAGGTGCTGTCGTCGTCGGTGCGGGGCAGGGCGCAGTGGCGCATGACCTGCTCAAAAGCCGTGTTTATTCTGACCTCAAATTGCGCCTTGTTCAGCACCGGTCGCAGCGATTTGGCCGGTTTGTAGGTATCCAACGGAATCACGGCGCGGGGGTCGGGCGAGTACCAGTAGAGTGTACCGTCG
>JAYUKZ010000337.1:0-2188 GCA_043763995.1 Fibrella sp. | reverse complement strand
CCGACATTGCCTTGCAACTGCTGAACCGTCACCGTCTGGCGGGCAACCAACCGGCCTTGCTGAACCTGCTGCAACGGCTGTCCGGGGCGTTTCCGAAGCGGTTCGATGCATTTGTGTTGGAACACATTAGCCCCGAAACCCTCGTCCCCGGCCCCGACCTGACCCTCTACCTCGCGGCCCTCCACAACCGCTGCCTCAGCCACGGCCAACTACCCGACTACCTGCTCCTGCGCACGTACCTGACCCCCGACCAACGGCAGGCATTTATTGCCGAGATAAACCGAAGCTACCACACGCTGTTCTGTGTGCAGGTGCTTCATGCCGAAGGTCGTACCGACGAACTGCTGCCCATTATGGAGAAACTGGCCTGGAGTTCTACCCGCAACATGGCCGAAATTCTGACCCTGGTGGCCGAAACGTACCCCGCCGAGTGCATGGCCCTGACTCGAAAAAAGTCTCTTCAGTGGCTGGAAACGGGCAAACGCGACCGCAGTATGTACGGCCAGATTGCCGAATGGGTAAGTGCTCTGCACAACGTACCGGGCCAACGCAGCCCCGCCGCCACCCTCGCCGCCACGCTTGTTTCGACCTACCCCCGCCTCTACGCCCTCCGCGACGAACTACGCCAAAAAGGGCTGGCGCGGTAGAAATGCGGGTACGTTCCCATCTGCGACCGCCAACCTGAAGATTTCTACCTCACGACCCTCTACCACGAATGGTTCATCATCGACTACGACCCCGAAGCAACGGCGTAGTTTGGGGAGTAGATGAACAGTGCGCTACCGCTCGTCATTGTCAGGTACGTATCTGGTTGGTGTGCCGGGCATGGTTGGCTCGTGCCAGTGAGCGGGAAATTGTTGGGCGGGGCGTGGAAAAAAAACGGAGAATCGGGTTATTTTTGCAGTGAAATACTGCGATCAGCGAAATTTCGCTGGCCCATTTTACCCCCTCTCTTTGCCCATGACTAACCGAATCTACATCTTCGATACAACCCTCCGCGATGGTGAACAAGTGCCTGGCTGTCAGCTTAGTACGTCCGAAAAAGTGACCATTGCGCTGGAACTTGAACGGATGGGTGTAGACATCATTGAGGCGGGTTTCCCCGTCTCCAGCCCCGGAGATTTTAGGTCGGTTGTCGAGATAGCAAAGGCAGTAACAAACCCGGTGGTGTGCGCCCTGTCTCGAGCCGTGCGGGGCGATATCGACGCGGCGGGCGAGGCGTTGAAAGCCGCCAAACGCGGGCGGATTCATACCGGTATCGGCGCGTCGGACATTCATATTCGGAATAAATTCAGCAGCACCCGTGAGGCCATTCTGGCGCAAGCCGTGGATGCCGTGAAACACGCCCGCAGGTACGTTGACGACGTGGAATTTTATGCCGAAGATGCTGGTCGGGCCGATCTGGATTTTCTCTGCCGCCTCACCGAAGCCGTGATTCGGGCGGGGGCCACGGTGGTCAACATTCCCGACACCACGGGCTACTGCCTCCCCGGCGAATATGGGGCCAAAATAAAGCACATCTACAACTGCGTGCCCAATGTAGATAAGGCCATGATTTCTATTCATTGCCATAACGACCTGGGTTTGGCCACGGCCAACACCCTGGCGGGCATCATGAACGGGGCGCGGCAGGTGGAAGTGACCATGAACGGCATTGGCGAGCGGGCGGGTAACACGGCCCTGGAAGAGGTGGTGATGGCCCTGAAAGTACACAAAGAGCTTGGCCTTGAAACGGGCATCGATGCCACCCGGCTGTTTCCCGTGAGCCAACTGGTTTCCAGCATGATGCACATGCCGGTGCAGGCCAACAAAGCCATTGTGGGGCGCAACGCCTTCGCTCACTCGTCGGGCATTCATCAGGACGGGTTTTTGAAGCACACCGAAAATTACGAGATTATGAACCCGGTGGACGTGGGGGTCGATAAATCGCTGATTGTGCTCACGGCCCGCTCCGGTCGCCACGCCCTGAAACACCGCCTCGAACTGTTGGGCTATCGCTATGACAAACCCACCCTCGACGGCATCTACACCCGCTTCCTGGACATGGCCGACATCCGAAAGGAGGTAAACGACAAAGACTTGATGGAATTGGTGCGGTAAGCTGCAGCTTCGGCCTTACTTCAGCAATACTGCGCCACAATCATTTCGTAAAGTTCCTGTTTGCCGCTCCGTTGGGCAGGTTCGCCGT
>JAYUKZ010000336.1:0-2191 GCA_043763995.1 Fibrella sp. | reverse complement strand
AGGGGCCGAAAGTGCGGTTGAAAGCCGATAAACTCGCGGGCCAAATCGAGATCGACGAGCAAACGGTGCTGATGGGCATTCCGGCGGTGGCCTGGACGTACCGGCTCGGCAACCGGTCGGCTCTGGAGTGGGTGTTGGATCAGTATAAGGAGAAAAAGCCCACCGACCCCACCATTGCGGCCAAATTCAACACCTACCGCTTCGCCGACTACAAAGAACACGTCATCGACCTCTTACAACGCGTGTGTACCGTCAGCGTCGAAACGATGGCCATTATTGCGCAAATGCCGGAGGAGGCATAAGACAGGTTTATCGGCGTATTGGCATTTTGTGTGCTGTCAGGTCCCCCGACCTGACAGCAAAGGGGTCCCCTGACCCCAGCGATGTCAATATCAACGCTCGCAGAGCAATTTTACGTTGATTCGCCCACGGCGTTTGTGTTTACTTCGGCTGGGGTCGGGGGACCCCTTTGCTGTCAGGTCGGGGGACCTGACAGCACACGCCCTGCCACCCTTGCCGGTTCAGAAAATACCGTCGTAGAGGTCGGTGAGGGCAAGCGTCAGGCCGAGGGCGGGAATGATGATGGAGTCGGTCAGGGCGCGGAAGGCGGTGAATTCCCACACGTCGCCCCGGCGAATGTAGGCTTGCACGAGCGGCTCGGTCTGGGCGATGATGAGGTAGCATTGCACCGACGGCAGGGAAGAATATTCGAGCAATTTGGCGTGGGTATCGGTTTCGATAGTGCTTTCGGAGGTCACTTCGGCCACGAGCACGGCCTCGCTCACCATGTGCGTTTCGCGCAGGGCATCGGTGGCGGGCACCACCATCACATCGGGGTACCGGTAGCGGCGTTCCTCGTTTATTTTGAGTTTTACCTCATGGTTGAGCGTGAGGTACGGTTGCCCCTTGAGTGAAAATTTGAAGAACGTCGCCAAATTGAGCGCGATCATGTTTGCGATAATTGATTCTCCTGCCATTTCGATTAGGTGGCCATCGACAAATTCATGGCGGAGTTCGGCTTTTTCTTCAAAAGTCAGGTACTCTTCTACCGTGTATACGCGCTGTTTAACTGCCGTTTCCATGCCTTTCAGACGTGTTTTTGGGTAAAGATACCGTTTTTTGGCAAACACAGACAGCGGCAATCTGCCGTACCTTTGCCAAATTAAAAAGGCATTGAACTACATGGAAAACTTAATTGCACAGGCCCGGTGGGTCATACAAATGGGGAGTGTTTTGGGACTGCTGGGCGTGGGCATCGGCGCATTTGGTGCCCACAGCCTCCGCGCCCGCCTCGAAGCCGCCGGGCGGATGGACACGTTTGAAACGGCTGTGAAATACCAGTTTTATCACGCCGTGGCTCTGGTGCTGGTGGGTATCGTGATGCAACTTTTGGCCAACAACCCCGCCGCCCTGAAAACGCTGAACTGGTCGGCCTGGGCGTTTGTGGTGGGTGTGCTAGTGTTTTCGGGGTCGCTGTATGTACTTTGCCTCACAGGCATCACCTGGCTGGGGGCCATTACGCCGCTGGGCGGGCTGTTTTTTTTGGCGGGCTGGGCGTTGCTGGGCTGGGCCGTTCGGGGCTGACCTCACCCCATAAATAACTCATAATCATGCGACTCATTCTGTATATAGTTAGCCTGTTTTCTTTTCTTAGCTGTAAACCTTCGGCTAAAAAAACGGCAGAAACAGCGGCACCGGCACCGGCCTCAGGTACGTCGCTGCCCTACCAAATCGGCCAACCCACGACCACCCACACCCTCCCGCCCGACCTGCGCGAGATTTCGGGGTTGAGTTACTACAAACCGGGTAAACTGGCCTGTGTGCAAGACGAACTGGGGGTGGTGTTCATCTACGACCTGACTAAAAAAGCCGTGGTTGCCGAACATATTTTTGGCGAAAACGCCGACTATGAGGGCGTGGAATTTGTTGATGGCAACCTCTACGTGTTGCGCAGCGATGGCGAACTGTACGTGACCAAACCCGACGAGTCGGGTGAGGTGAAAGAGCTAGGCAACGCCACGCCCACGCGCCACATCCAGATTGACCTGCCGGGCAAAAACGACCTGGAAGGGTTGGGCTATGACCCCAAACTGGAGGCTCTGCTCTTGGCCACCAAAGACGGAAAAGGTACCGACAAAATTATTTATTACTACAGCCTGAAAAACAAGCGGCTCTTTCAGGGGTTGGTGCT
>JAYUKZ010000335.1:0-7734 GCA_043763995.1 Fibrella sp. | reverse complement strand
AAATGATGCCCACCCGGCTGAACCCCGCCGCATCGAGGCACCGCCGGATGTGCCCCACGCGCCCGTCCATCATGTCGGAAGGCCCAACCAAATCGGCCCCGGCCTCGGCTTGCGCCACGGCCATGCGACCCAGAATCTCCAGCGTTTCGTCGTTCAAAATATGGCCCGCATCGGCACCAGCGTCGCCCACCAGCCCATCGTGCCCGTCCGAACTGTAGGGGTCCATCGCTACGTCGGTCATAAGCAGAGCATCGGGGTAACGGTTTTTCACGGCCCGGATGGTCTGGAGATACAGGCCATCGGGGTTGGTGCTTTCGGTGGCCAGCCGGTCTTTGCGGGTGTCGGGCAGGTTCGGAAACAGATCGAAGGTGGTGATGCCCAGATCGAGGCAACGGCCAATTTCGTCCAGGAGCAAATCGGTCGAATACCGGAAAATGCCCGGCATGGAAGCCACTTCGGAACGTACCTGACGGCCTTCCATGACGAAGAGGGGGAAAATAAAATCGGAGGGGTGCAAACGGGTTTCCTGCACCATCTCCCGAAGGGCCGCCGACTGACGGTTTCGGCGCGGACGACGTACCTGGTTCATATGCAAATTAACCTTCAGACCACCAATTTAAATCCCTCGCCATGGACGTTGACTAGCTGCACGTTGGGGTCTTCGCGCAGGTATTTGCGGAGCTTGGTGATGTACACATCCATGCTGCGGGCGTTGAAATACGAATCGTCGCCCCAGACAACTTTCAAGGCAAAACTGCGCCCCAACGGCTGGTTCAGGTTTTGGGCCAGCAGCTTGAGCAACTCGGTTTCTTTGCTGGTGAGGCGTTGGCCGGTGGGTTCAACGCCCCGAAAGAGCAACTGCCGCGCATAATCGAACCGAAGCGTACCGATCTGATAGACAGGGTTTTCGGGCGGCTGATCGGCTCCTTGGTAGCGGCGCAAAATGGCCTGAATCCTGAGCAGGAGTTCTTCCATGTGGAACGGCTTGGTGATGTAATCATCTGCCCCCAGGCGCAGACCCTGAATGGTGTCTTCCTGCATGGCGCGGGCCGTAAGGAAAATAATAGGCACCTCGCGCCCAGCCATTCTGATCTCTTTGGCCAGGGTGAACCCGTCTTTTTTGGGCATCATTACGTCTAGCAAACACAGGTCATACTGCCCGGCCATAAACTGCCGCAAGCCGTCGTTGCCGTCGGTGGCGCGGTCGGTGGGGTAGCCTTTCAGGGTCAGGTATTCCTGCGTGAGCAAGCCCAGGTTGGGGTCGTCTTCGACCAAGAGGAGTTTAGGCATAAAGTGGGAAGGCCCCGGCCCCCTAGCCCGCGAAGGGGGAACTGAGTTTGCGGCGAAAGCTACGCTTGCGGCAGCACTGTTGCGAACTCAGTTCCCCCTTCGCGGGCTAGGGGGCCGTTGGGGCCGGGATGGTTAGTTTAAATTCACTGCCTTTGCCGGGGGTGCTGGTTACGGAAATGAGGCCCTGATGGGCTTCGGCCATTTTTTTTACGTAGCTGAGGCCCAGCCCGAAACCTTTCACGTCGTGGCGGTTTCCGGTCGGTACGCGGTAGAAGGTCTCGAAAATGCGTTCGCGCTGTTCGGCACTCAGGCCCAGGCCCGCGTCGGCCACGGTGATTTGCACGGCGGGTTTTCCACTGGGCAAAACGGTGTTGGCAGTGC
The DNA here is from genome assembly GCA_043763995.1 of Fibrella sp. Taxonomy (GTDB): domain Bacteria; phylum Bacteroidota; class Bacteroidia; order Cytophagales; family Spirosomataceae; genus Fibrella. The sequence goes on along the minus strand of JAYUKZ010000335.1, from coordinate 6,063 downwards.
TGATCTGGATGGCCACGCGGTCGGGCGAATATTTCACGGCATTGTCGAGCAGATTGTGGAGCATATTGGTCAGGTGAACCTCATCGGCCAGCACCGTTTCGTGGGTGGCGTTGAAGGCCAGGTCTACCTCGCCGCCGCGCTGTTCAATGGCCAGGCTCATGGCGTTCAGCACCCGCTCAATTACGTCGTGGACGTTTACCGGAGTCAGGGCCAGTTTCACCGCGCCTTTATCCAGCAGGGCCATCTGCAAAACCTTTTCCACGTGCGACCCCAGCCGCTGGTTTTCGTCGCCCACAATACCCATGTACCGACGCAGCCGCTCGGTCTGGTCGGGCGCAGGTACGTTGGTGCCGCCTACCGAAACCAGCTCTAACGTACCTGCGGTGGCCAGTTGTTCGCGGGCCATCTCCACGGCCAGGGCAATGGTCGAAATGGGCGTTTTGAACTCGTGGGTCATGTTATTGATGAAATCATTCTTGATGTCGGCCATTTTTTTCTGCCGAAGAATGGTGCGGATAGCTACGTAGAAACACCCCATAATGACCAGAATCAGCAGGGCTGACCCTACCAGCGTGGCCGTCATCCGGCGCAAAATATACGCCTGTTGGTCGGGGAAAAGCAGGTACAGGTAGTTGTCTGTTTCGAGCAAATTATTGGGAAACAGCACCGCTTTGTAGGTGGCGGCTTCAACCAGTTGCCGCACCGCGCTGAGGGGCATGGTTTGGGCCAACCCCGCCGAGGCAAACAACAGGCGGTTTTCCTGCGGCCCCTTCACGGCATATTCAAACGGCAACGAAATGCCGCGTTCGCGCAGGGCTTGCCGCAACAGCGTGTCCAGCATATACCGGTTCACGCGTTCTTCCAGCGGGCGGTCGGCCATGAGTACGCCCCTGAAAATGGCTTTGATGGTCTCGGCCTGGTCGGTGGAAGCAGTTTCGGGTTGAGGCGCGGGAGCGCGGGGCAAAACACGCGGGGCGGCGCGGCGCGAAGGTAAAGTAGACCGGGCGGGGCCAACAACCGAGTCAGGTACGTCCACGCCGTTGCTGCTTTGCAGGGCTTCGGTCAGGTGCCCCGCCACCACCTGATCGCTCCAGTGGTTGAACCGCTCCTGCTGCACCAACAGGGCTTCCAAATCGCCCGCCGCCATCAGTTCATCCTGCTGGCGGTAAAATTCATCCACGGTCCTGAGTTGCTCTGGCGTGAGGGGGCGGCGGATGGGCTGGAGGGCATCCATCTGGATGGTGAGCATACCGGGCATCCCGTCGTAGGCCGGAAACGGCAGTTGCGGGTTGGGTTGGCGGGTGGTTTTTTTGGCCTGTCGGCGAACGGTACCGCCCGATTTACGGGCCGGAAACGTAACCAGCGGGGCCATATCGGTGCCTTTTCCCAGGGCCAAAATCTGCCGTTGTTGCTGCTGCGCGGCCAGCCGTTGCCGCCCCTGATACTGAATTTCCTGCCGTTCCAGGCTCCGCACCACGGCTTGCAGGGCATCGGTTACTTTGTAGCCAAACTGTTCGCGGGCCAGGCGCAGGGCATTGCTGATCCAGTAGGCTTGAAAGCCCACCAACCCCAATAGCCCCAGGGCCATCAGCAGCACAATTCCCCGAATTCGATTGGTTGACATTACTTTTATGGCGACACGTGCAACGTACCTGGCGGCGCGTTCGTCTTTACCAAAGTACGTTCATAACGCCCGGAACCCCACTGGCTTAACAACTTTTAACAGACAATGGGCCGGGCCAAAGGACGTTTTAAGATCAGCAGTTAACGATTTTCTCCCGATGAAAAAAACAAGCACCACCGCCCGCCGCCTGGCCCTGGGTACGTACCTGACCGTTGGGTTGGCCCTTTCTGCCGCCGCCCAGAACACCGCCCCCGCCACGGGCGAAATGCGCCTGAAAGTGACCGAACGCACCGGAAACGACCTCCGCGAGATTGACCGCGTGTACCGCACCGAAGGTATGACCGACGACAAACGCGATGCCATCGTGAACGCCCTTATCGATTCGCTCCGGGCCACGCGCAAAGGCAAAGACAGCCAGATTTCGGTCACGGTGGAAGACAGCCGGGGCAGCAGCGAAACCCGTTTCAACAATAAACCGGGTCAACGCACTGACCGACAGCGGTTTAATGGACGTGTTTTTGCCGTGCCCGCGCCGCCCCGCCCACCCCGCATAGGCTACGTGGCCCCGCCCGGTCAGGACGTTGACGACGATATAAACATCGTAATCGATACCGATTCCATTCAACCCGGCGACCGGGACACCGTCCGGGAATTTAGATTCAACCGGCGGCAGATGGACTCGATGGGCCGGGATATGCGGCGCATGGGGCAGGAACTCCGCCGCGAGATGGCCCCGATGGCCGACCGCCTCCGCCGTGACATGCGCCCCATGCTTGACCGCCTCAACCGGATGCAGGGGTCGTTCGACGACCGGCTGGTGGCCCCTTTTGAAGCCTGGGCCACGCAAGGCCCCTCGGCCACGGTGCGCGGCCTGGATGTTTACCCCAGCAACCCCGACAAACACCTGCTCAACGTGCGGTTCAACACCCCGGCCAAAGGTGCGGTGCTGATTGTGGTGACTAACCCCAAAGGCAAGGAAGTGGCCCGCCGCGACCTGCCCGATTTCAGCGGCGAATTTGTGGGGCAGGTTGACCTGGGCCGCAAAGCCGAAGGCGTTTTCTTCGTGACCGTGACCCAAAACGACGACGGTGCCGTGCGACGGGTGGCGCTCCGAAAGGAAGAAGAAGCCAAAAAGTAAACTGTTTTTTCCGCAAAAAAGCCCCGTAACGTACCTGACCGTTGCGGGGCTTTTTTGCGTGTTGCCCCCGGCCTGAAACTCGAAAACCCGCGTTGCCGTTACCTTCCCAAAACCAGTGATGCTTTGAAAACCAAGGGAATACTTACCAACAAAATCAATATCGTAACGCTGGGCTGCTCCAAAAACCTGGTCGATTCCGAGACGCTTTACACCCAATTGCGGGGCAACGGCATGGCCGTGACTCACGAGTCGAAAAAAGACGATGCCAACATTGTGGTTATCAACACCTGCGGGTTCATCGACAATGCCAAAGAAGAAAGCATCAACACCATTCTCCGGTATGTAGATGCTAAAGAGGCAGGCATGGTCGATAAAGTGTACGTAACGGGGTGTTTGTCACATCGTTACAAAGACGAACTGGAACTGGAAATGCCCACCGTCGATGCCTGGTTCGGTACCAACGAATTGCCCCGCCTGCTGAAAACCCTTCGGGCCGATTACAAGCACGAACTGGTGGGCGAACGCCTGCTGACCACCCCGGCCCATTACGCCTACCTCAAAATTGCCGAAGGTTGCGACCGCCCCTGCTCCTTCTGCGCCATCCCGCTCATGCGCGGCCACCACGTTTCGCGCCCCATAGACGAGTTGCTGCTGGAGGCCAATTCGCTGGCCCGGCGCGGCACCAAAGAACTAATCCTGATTGCGCAGGACCTGACCTACTACGGCCTCGATTTGACCAAAAAACGGGAACTCGCCACCCTCATAGACCGCCTCGCCGACGTACCTGGCATCGACTGGATTCGGTTGCAATATGCCTACCCGTCGGGCTTCCCGATGGATGTGCTGGACGTGATGCGCGACCGCCCCAACGTCTGCAATTACCTCGACATGCCCCTGCAAACCGGCTCAACCGAGTTGCTGAAACTAATGCGGCGGGGCATCACCCGCGAGAAAACCGAAGAACTTGTTCATACCATTCGGGAGAAAGTGCCGGGCATTCACCTCCGCACCACCCTCATTGTGGGCCACCCCGGCGAAACAGACGCGCTTTTTGCCGAAACGCTCGATTTTGTAGACCGGATGCAGTTCGACCGGCTGGGTACGTTCACCTATTCGCACGAAGACCAAACCCACGCTTATTCGATGCCCGATACCGTACCTGCCGAGGTGAAAGACCAGCGGGCCGAAGCCATCATGGCGGTGCAAGAAGGCATTTCGTACGAAAAAAACCTGGCCAAAATCGGGCAAACCCACCGCGTCCTGTTCGACCGGAAAGAGGGCGGTTACTTCATTGGCCGCACCGAACACGATTCGCCCGACGTGGACAACGAAGTGCTGGTACCCGCCACCAAAACCACCTACGTCCGCCTCGGCGCTTTTGCCCAGGTACGGATCACCGAGGCCCAACCCTTCGATTTGTACGGCGAAGTAGTGGCCGAACCGTAGCGGAGACGCGATACATCGCGTCTCCGCCGGGCGCGAAGCTGTGGGGTAGCGCGTAGCCACACGCTTTTAGTAATTTCGTAAAAACGACCAGACAAGTATGCAACAATTACAATATGTTACCGATAGCGAAGGCAAACCGCTGTATGTGCAGGTGCCCATCAAAGAGTACGAAAAATTGGTAGCCAACGCTGAGGAACTTGCCGATGTGGCTGCATACAAAAAGGCAACCAAAAAGCCCGGCAAGTCTGTTCCGTTCGAAGAGGCGTTCGCGCAAATCGACGCACACCATCAACGGCTAACCGAATGACTTACAGGGTCGTTCTTACGGAGTATGCCATTCGTCAACTCAAAAAATTACCGCCACAGGTAGTCATCAAATTGCGCGAAGCCATTGCCGCGTTGGCCGTCAATCCTTGTCCCCACAGCTACATCAAACTGACTAACGTAGAAGCGTACCGAGTACGAGTGGGTGATTACAGAATCGTTTATGAGATTGATGATGACGCACTGGTGATAAGGGTTGTGGAAGTTTCGAACCGGAAAGAGACGTATCGGAAAAGATAAAATCTGGTGCCCGCCACCAAAACCACCCCCATCCGCCTCGGCGATTTTGCCCAGGTACGGATCACCGAGGTCCAACCCTTCGACCTGTACGCCAAAATGTTTTTACTCCACTGCTTCGCGCACTACCCCAGACGCGATGTATCGCGTCTCTACAGCACGGCCCCGCCAATGATTTCTACGTTGGGCAGGGCTTTTTTCAGGGCGGCAATACCGGCAGGGGTTACGTCGGTTTGCCAGACGTAGACCGTTCGGAGGGCTTTCAGGCCCGCCAGGCTGGCCAGGCCCGCGTCGGTGATGCGGGTGCCGTAGAGATTCAGGTATTCGAGGTAGGGCAGGGCGGTAAGTTGTTTCAGGCCCGCGTCGGTGAGGACGGTGCGTTCCAGGTGGAGTTTCTGAAGGTTTTTCAGCATGGCCACGGTGGGCATGGCGGCATCCGTGATCCGGGTGTCGCTCAGTTTCAACCACACCACCTGCGGGCTGAGTTTAGCCAGTACCGCCACCTGCCCGTCCGTCAGCGACGGAGCATTTATAGCACTGATTTCCAGTTGGTTATTGGTTTTGGAAAGAGGCATCACGCGCAATCCCGCTTTCTCCAGCACGGCCACGGTGGCGGGGTCGGCAAGGGGCACGGTCATGGTCAGCACCGGCGAAACGGGGCCCGGTTGGGCGGTGGGCAACGTACCTGCGGAGTCGGTTTTGCCGCCCGGCACCGGCCCGCCGCCCAGCGCGGCCAACGCGGGCCGAACGGCATCGGGAAGGGGCAGGTCGCGTACTTTTTTACTGAACGAAGCTCCCTGATCGATCCACCAGGTCAGGAGAGTGATTTGCTGGGGCGTGAGGGGTGTTTTGCCCGTGGGCGGCATGTGGTGCTCGTCCGTTTCATCCAACAAACAACGCTTAACCAGTTCAGAATCAACGGCTTTACCCGCCATGAAGACCGGCCCGTCGCCGCCGCCTTTTCGCAGTTGCTCCGGCGTGTCCATCCGTAAATCGCCCTTCGATTTCCCGGCGTTGTGGCACTGCACACAGCGACTTTGCAGAATCGGGTTCACAATCTGTTCGTAGACCATTGCCTGCTGAATATCGGTGATGGGCGTGGCCACAAACGCCGCCATCTGCTGGCGCGGGGGCAACCCGGCCAACGACCGGAGCGGCGCGGGCGTGTACTGGCTGAGGTAGTCGGCCCCGTGGGTAAGGGCACCGCCGTGGTGCCCAGCGGCCAGCAAAAAGCCCAGACAAGCCAGGAGCGAAACGCCGTAGAGCGGCCCGCTGAACGGTATTTTCAGAATCA
>JAYUKZ010000334.1:0-2204 GCA_043763995.1 Fibrella sp. | reverse complement strand
GCCGCTGAATCAACGAATCGATGTGCAGGTCGCTGGGGCCGATGCCTTCTACGGGCGAGATGATGCCGCCCAGCACGTGGTAGCGGCCTTTATACTGCGCCGTGTTTTCCACCGCCAGCACGTCGCGCGTGTCTTCTACCACGCAAATCAGCGAGGCATCGCGGCGGGGGTTGGCGCAAATGCCGCACAGTTCCCCGTCCGAAAGGTTATGGCACTGCCGACAGTACTGCACCTTGAGGCGCATTTCGGTCAGGGCACCGGCCAACTGCGTAGTCTGCTCTTCGTCGCGTTTAAGCAGATGGAGCACCAGCCGAAGGGCCGTTTTTTTGCCGATACCCGGCAGTTTCGCCACTTCCGTAACGGCATTTTCAATCAGTTTCGAGGGGAATTCCATTGAAATGAATGAGTGAATTAGCGAATGAGTGAATTAGCGAATAGTTTGGACTGCTGCGCGAGCCTTGCTTACACACACGGCGAAGCCGTTCCAAACCATTCGCTAATTCACTCAATCACTCATTCACTAATTAATTTAGTGCGTGATTTCAGCGGCGATGCCCCGGCGGCAGATTTCATTTCGCAGGGGGACAAGCTCCTCGAAGTTGCCGTTTTTGACCGAACATTTGCCCTTGTGGTGAATCAGGATCGTACACTGTTCGGCTTGTTCGGGGGTGTGTTGGCACACGTCAATCAGGGTGTCGATCACAAATTCAAACGTGTTCACTTCGTCGTTGAAGACCACCAGGCTGCACACCTCGATGTCCACTACGTCTTCCATCACATCTACTTCAGGCTTAAAAAAGGGCATCATAACTGGAGCGCGTTGGGATTGTTTCCTGAACAAATTTACGCAATTTTGGCCAAAAAACCCCTCTTCTACAACCGGCCCACCCGCCCGAAAGTTGCCCTCCCTGCATGAATTCGACCATCGCCCTCTTTATTCTCATTGCCTATTTTGCCATGCTCATCACGGTCTCCTACTACACCTCGCGCGGGGCCGACACGAACACGTTTTTCACCGCCAACCGCCAATCGCCGTGGTACCTGGTGGCGTTTGCCATGATCGGCACGTCGCTGTCGGGGGTTACGTTCATTTCGGTGCCGGGGGCCGTGGGCGGGGTTTTTAAAGGGTTCGAGGGCTACAAAGGGTTTTTCTATTTCCAGGTCGTGCTGGGCTATACCATTGGCTACTACGTCATTGCCACCCTGCTCATGCCCATGTACTACCGCCTGAACCTGATCTCGATCTACGGCTACCTCGACAAACGCTTCGGGTTCTGGTCGTACAAAACGGGGGCGGGTTTCTTTCTGGTAGCCCGCACCATCGGCTCGGCCGTGCGGCTGTATGTGGCGGCGGGGGTGCTGCAACTGGCCATCTTCAACGACCTGGGCGTGCCGTTTTCGGCCTCGGTGGCCATCACCATTCTGCTCATCTGGCTCTATACCTTCAAGGGCGGCGTGAAAACCATTATCATCACCGATACCCTCCAGACCACGTTTCTGGTCACAGCCGTGATCCTGACCATCATTCTGATTTCCAATGAGTTGAACATGAGTTTTAGCCAGGCAGCGGCGGCGATAAAGAGCAGCCCGTACTCGCGTATTTTTTACTTCGATGACATCAACGACCCGCGCCATTTCCTAAAACAGTTTATCTCCGGGGTGTTTATTGCCATCGTCATGACGGGGCTGGATCAGGATTTGATGCAAAAAAACCTGACCTGCAAAAACATCGGCGAAGCCCAGAAAAATATGTTCTGGTTCACCATCACGCTCACCATCGTCAACTTCATGTTTCTGTGCCTGGGCGCGTTGCTCTACCTCTACGCCGCCCGCGAAGGCATTGCCATCCCCAAGAAGACCGACGATCTATACCCGTTGCTTGCCCTGAACCACTTTGGCCCCGTGGTGGGGGTCACGTTTCTGCTCGGCATCACCGCCGCCACCTACGCCTCCTCCGACTCGGCCCTGACCGCCCTGACCACCTCGTTCTGCATCGATTTTATGAACGTGGAGGGCAAACCCGAAACCGAACGCGCCCGCATCAAACACTGGGTACATATTGGTTTTTCGGTGCTGTTTTGGGTGGTCATCGTCATTTTCAGCAAGCTCAACAGTGCCGACGTAGTCACGGCCGTATTCGACATTGCGGGCTACACCTACGGGCCGTTGCTGGGGCTGTATGCCTTTGGCCTCTTCAACAACCG
>JAYUKZ010000333.1:0-7798 GCA_043763995.1 Fibrella sp. | reverse complement strand
CGGACCGCCCTGAAGGGGGCTTTTGCTCCGAGTGAGGTACGCTTGCGTAAGCAAAGGCCCCCTTCAGGGCGGTCCGCCGTTGCGGGTTCGGGGGTTACGCCGCACTTTTCACCAACGGAAACTCCAAACTAACCGTAGTGCCCACCCCTTCTTTCGACTGAATTTTGATTTGCCCACCGTGGAGTTGCACGATGCGTTGCGTGAGGGCCAGGCCGATGCCATGGCCCGGTGCCACGCTTGTGGTTAGGGGCGAACGGTAGAACGGCTCGAAAAGGTGCGGCAATGTTTCGGCGGGGATGCCATAGCCATCGTCGGTAAAGACGAGGCGGATGCACTGGCTCATGAAGGCGATGCGCACCCGCACGCTGCCGTTGGCCGAATATTTACAGCCGTTTTCCATCAGGTTCTGAAAAGCCGTGCGCAACAGAGCTTCTTCGCCCGCCAGCACCAAGTCCTGGTCTTGTTCGGGCAGGTCATCGAAGTCAATATCAATGGCGTAGGCGGGGTTTTTGGCCACTAGTTTGCTGCGGGCTTGCCACAATAATTCGTCCAGGCGGGTGGGCCGAAACGACACCGCCGTGGCTTCCGAACTGGCCCGCGCCAGGTCGAGCAGGCCGTTGGCAAGGTCGATCATGGTCTGCACTTCGTCCAGCACGTCGGTCAGCGTTTGCTGGTAATAGGGCACGTCGCGGGGTTTGAGCAGGGCCACGTCGATGGTGCCGCGCATGATGGCCAACGGAGTGCGGAGTTCGTGGGAGGCGTGAGAGACAAAACTGCGCTGGGTGATGAACGCCTCTTCGAGCCGGTTAAGCATAGCGTTGAAGGTGTTGGCCAGTTTGGCCAGTTCATCGCGCTGGCGGCGCACGTGCAGGCGTTGGTGGATGTTGGTGGCCGAAATGGCTTTCATCTGGTTGATGATTTCCGACACCGGGCGCAACGCATCGGAGGCAAACAGCCAACCCGCCACTCCCACAATGAGCAAGCTGGAAAGCCACCCCAAAATCAGAATTTCGCGCAGACGGCGCAGTTTGCTGAACCCGTACTGATCGAAGGCCGTGGCCACCACCACCAGCCGTTGCCCGGCTTTGCTGACGTAGAGAATGCCCACCGTTTCCCGGTCGGCCTGGTTCTGCCGAAACTCGCGCCCGGCACGTACCTGGCCCAGAATGCGGGCCGAGGGGGTGGGCGTAACGCCTTTTCCGACAAAAAAAATGGGCCGGTTGGCGGGGTCATACAGCGTCACGCGCTCCTCCACCAGCACGGGCAGATCGGTACTGGCCAAATCACCGGCATCTTCGCGGATACGCACCGTGGCAAGGGCTTTTTCGCGCAGCCGGTCATAAAAATCGACCTCCCGGTACTGGCGATAAAGCACGTAGATAAAGAGCGAAAACAGCAGAATGATGAACCCCACCAGCACCAAAAACAACAGCGTCAGCCGCGACCGGATATTCACTCTTCTTTCATGATATACCCCATACCGATTACGGTGTGGATGAGTTTGGTCGGAAATTCTTTATCAACTTTTTTACGCAGGAAATTCACGTACACGTCAATCACGTTGGTCCCCGTGTCGAAGTGAATATCCCAGACTTTTTCGGCAATATCGATCCGGGAAACCACGCGCCCCCGGTTGCGCATGAGGTATTCTAACAGGCCGAACTCTTTGGCAGTCAGGTCGATACGTTTGCCGCCGCGCCGCGCCACTTTCTCGCGCATGTCCAGTTCCAGGTCGGCTACCTGAAGCACGCTTATCGGCGGCCCGCCCTCTGTGCCTCGCTTGTGCAGGGCACGAAGGCGGGCCATCAACTCACGAAACTCAAACGGTTTCACCAGGTAATCGTCGGCACCGGCCTCAAAACCAATCAGTTTATCGTCTACCGACCCCATAGCCGTGAGCATCAGAATGGGCGTTTGAATTTGCTCGGTGCGCAAGCTTTTTGCCAGGTCAATACCGCTCAGCCGGGGCAGGTTTACGTCCAGCACAATCACGTCGTAGGGGTTGCTCAGGGCCAGGGTACGGCCCGTCTGCCCGTCTTCGGCCACGTCTACCTGACAGCGTTGTTCTTCCAGCCCTTTCTTCACAAATGCGGCCAATTTTGGCTCGTCTTCTACCAACAAAACTTTCATGGGCTGAACATACGCGCTAATGCGCAACTTTAAGGCAAGCGGGGGCAAAACATACTGTAAACGGTGGGGGCACCCCCTACCCCAACCGGTCTTTAAAACTTTCATACCCATATTCCCGAACCAGTTGGAACGTGCCGTCTTCTTTGGCGATGCCGATGGCGGGCAGGTTCACACCGTTGAAGGTGCTGGTTTTCACCATCGTGTAGTGAATCATATCCTCGAAAATAATCCGGTCGCCCACCGCCAGGGGTTCGTCGAAACTGTAGTCGCCCATAAAATCGCCGGCCAGGCAGGTCATGCCGCCCAGGCGGTAGGTGGGTTTGCCCGCCACCGGTTCCGAATGCGCCCCCCGGATGCTGGGTTTGTAGGGCATCTCAAGCGTATCGGGCATGTGGGCGGCAAACGACGTATCCAGAATAGCTACGGCAATGCCCTGACTGTCAAACACATCGAGCACGGTACTGACCAGCACGCCCGTTTGCCAGCCAATGGCCGAGCCGGGTTCAAGGATGATGTCTACGCCGTATGTTGAGCGGAACGCCCTTAGCAAACCAACCAGATGTTTGGTGTCATAACCGGCGCGGGTAATGAGGTGCCCCCCGCCCATGTTCACCCATTTTACCTGCCGGAGCAGATCGCCGAAGTGCGTTTCGAGCGCGGCCAACGTGCGTTCCAGGGTGAAGGAGTCGTTTTCGCAGAGCGTATGAAAATGCAGCCCCTCCACGGCGGCGGGCAACGTACCTGGCAGTTTATCCCGCGTTACGCCCAGCCGCGACCCCGGCACGCAGGGGTCATACATGGGCGTGGCCACCTCTGAATATTGGGGGTTAACCCGAATTCCGAACGAAGGGCCATTCTCCAGTTGGTCTATTTTGGGCTGAAACTGCTCGAACTGCGTCCAGGAGTTGAAGGTGACGTGGCTGCTACGGCGCACAATTTCGTCGAAATCTTCCGGGCGGTAGGCCGGTACGTAGGCGTGGGCCGGTACGCCCATAAACTCGTTCACGAGCTTAATTTCGTTGAGACTACTGGCCGTGGCCCCGCTCAGGTACTCGTGCACGAGCGGAAAAACGGGGAACATCGAAAAGCCTTTCAGAGCCAAAATGATGGTGACACCGGCTTCGCGCTGAACGGCATCGAGTTTTTGCAGGTTTTGCCGAAGTTTAGCCTCATCGAGCACAAAACAGGGCGAAGGGGCCTCAATGAGCCGAAATGTTTCTGGATACATGACGCAAAGATACGACCCGAAACAGGCTTGCTCACGAAAGTGTTACCTTTGCGGTGCTACTCCGCCACTTGTATGCTCAATTTTTTGACCCGCGCCCTCACCGGCGACGAACCCACCCCCGCCCCCCGCTTGTATGCCCCCTCGCTGACGGCCTACGAGCGGCGCAAAACCATCACGGTCAACATCGGCAACGTACCTATGGGGTCCGATTTTCCCATCCGGGTGCAGTCTATGACCACCATCGACACGATGGACACGGCGGGGTCGGTGGCGCAGAGCATCCGCATGATTGAGGCCGGGTGCGAGTACATCCGCATCACGGCACCGAGCGTGAAAGAAGCCCAGAATCTGGAAGCCATCCGCAAGCAACTCCGGGCGCAGGGCTACACCACGCCGTTGGTGGCCGACATTCATTTTACGCCCAACGCCGCCGAATTGGCCGCCCGCATTGTGGAAAAAGTGCGGATAAACCCCGGCAACTACGCCGACCGCAAACGCTTTGAACATATCGATTATTCCGATGCCTCATACGCCGCCGAACTGGACCGGATTCGGGCTAAATTTTTGCCCCTGGTACGTATCTGCAAAGAATACGGCACGGCCATGCGCATTGGCACCAACCACGGCTCGCTCTCCGACCGGATTCTGAGCCGCTACGGCGACACGCCGGTGGGCATGGTGGAATCGGCCCTGGAATTTTTGCGCATCTGCGAGGATGAACACTACACCAACATCGTGATTTCGATGAAGTCGAGCAACCCGCAGGTGATGGTACAGGCCTACCGCCTGTTGGTGCAACGCCTGGAAGCAGAGGGCCTGAACCCCTACCCCCTGCACCTGGGCGTGACCGAGGCGGGCGAGGCCGAAGACGGGCGGATAAAATCGGCCCTGGGTATTGGTACGTTGCTGGAAGATGGCCTGGGCGATACCGTGCGGGTGTCGCTCACGGAAGAACCTGAACGCGAAGCCCCCGTGGCCAAAGCCCTGATTGACAGGTACGTTACCCGCGCCAAAACCGCCCAACCCATCCCGGAAATTCCTGTTCCGTTGCCCTACAACCCCTACCAGTATAGCCGCCGAAAAACCCACGAGGTCGCCAACTTTGGCCACACCAACGTACCCCGTGTGCTGGCCGATTTCAGCCAAACACCCATCACCACCACCGACGCGCTGCGGGCCGTGGGGCATTTTTATTTGCCCGAACCCGACAAGTGGGCCATGAACGACCTGGGCACCGACTACGTCTACACCGGCACCACCCCTGCCGGGTTTATGCTGCCCAACGGCCTGCGCGAAGTGCAGGATTTTGACACCTGGCTCACCCAACCCGACCAAACCAACACCTACCCCCTGCTCACGGCTTCCGAATACCTGGCGGCCCGGAACCGGGCGTTGGGGCTGCACATCCGGCTCAATTTTGTGCAGTTTACCCTCGCCGACCTCACCGATGAACTAGCCGAAGCCTTCCGGCAAAACCGCAATTTGGTGGGCGTGGCCCTCACCACCAACACCCACGCCCTGCCCGAACTGCGGCGGCTGTTTATGGCTCTGAGCACCCGCGAACTGACCCTGCCCGTGGTGGTGCAACGCCGCTACCCCGCCCTGCCCCCCGCCAACCTGCCCCTCTACGCCGCCACCGACCTGGGCGGGCTGCTGATTGATGGCTTCGGCGACGGGGTGATGCTGTTGCAGGACGACACCGCCCCCGCCACAGCCGATACGCTCAAACAGCACAACAGCCTGGCGTTCGGCATTTTGCAGGCCGCCCGCACCCGCATCACCAAAACCGAATATATCTCCTGCCCCTCTTGTGGCCGCACCCTGTTCGACCTCCAGGAAACCACCGCCCACATTCGGCAACGGACTGACCACCTCAAGGGCATCAAAATCGGCATCATGGGGTGCATCGTGAACGGCCCCGGCGAGATGGCCGATGCCGATTACGGGTACGTGGGCATTGGCCGCGACAAGATTGCGCTCTACCGGGGGCAAACCGTGGTGAAAAAATCGGTGCCCGCCGCCAACGCTGTGGACGAACTGATCGAGTTGATTCGGGAAGACGGGCGGTGGCTGGAACAGACCGCCGTTTTGGGTGAATAAACCTGGCTTTTTTGCGCGCTCGGCAAACCTTTTTGCGCCACAGAACGCTATATCAGTAGCAGGTTTCGGGGGTATGATCGCTTTTCGCCATACCTTAGAACAGAACACCTGAACCGTTGAACTCTCTGACAATGAGCCGTTTAGCTGACTATTTTAAAATTGGGCCGGTCTTCAATTACTTCCTGCGTGTGTTCCGCAAGCCCGACCCCAGCCACCCCACCAACGTCAACCTCAAGATGATGCACGGCATCAACCGTATCTCCATCGTGATGTTTTTGTTCTGTATTCTGGTGATGCTTTACCGCGCCTTTCTGCGATGACCGTTGAGGATCTACGTACCTACTGCCTGGCCAAACCCGCCACCACCGAATCGTTCCCCTTCGACGAGGAGACGCTGGTGTTTAAGGTGGCGGGTAAGATATACGCCCTCATCAGTCTGGACGCTAACCCCCTCAGCATTAGCCTGAAATGCGATCCCGAACGGGCCGTTTCGCTGCGGGAAGAATATGACCAGATTCGGCCCGGTTTCCACCTGAACAAACGGCTTTGGAACTCCGTTACCTGCACAGGCAACATTCGGGACAACCTCTTGCGCGACCTGATCGATCACTCTTACGAGCAAGTGGTGGCGGGTTTACCCAAGAGTGCCCGTCTTGCGCTGGTGTCGGCGTAACCCCCAACCCGGACGCGGGACCGCCCCTGAAGGGGGCTAAAGCTGACGCAAGCGTACCTCTCTCGGAGCAAAAGCCCCCTTCAGGGCGGTCCGCCGTTGCGGGTTTGGGGGTTACGCCGACAAAATAACATCTATACCCTTTCGCTATGGAAGTTGCTTTTCTGAGTCTTTTATTCGTCATCTATCTGGTGATGCGCTATTACCTGATCGACCACGAAACGGCTGCCGAAAAAGATACTGTCCGGTTTCAGGCGGGTATCGACCTGGTGAAACAACGCGACATTGAGGCCGCTTTCGAGTATTTCAACAACCTGGTGCAACAACACCCCAAATCGGCGGTGGCGTTTGCCTGGCGGGGGCGGTGCCAACTGTTGCAGGATAACTATTATTCGGCCATCTACGACCTGACCCAAGCCCTGAACCTGGACAATACCCTGGCCGACTGCTACCTCGACCGGGGCATTGCGTTCTACCGCGTCGAGCAGTTTACCGAATCGTTCCGCGAATTTGACAAGGCCGTGTGGCACATCCGCGACGAGCGGCCCGATGCCTACCGGTGGCGGGCCATTGCCCGGATTCAACTGCGGCAACTGGCCCAAGCCGAAAACGACCTGCGCCGCGCCATACTCCTGGGCGACGAAGATGCGGTTCAACTCTTGCGCAAACCGCCTTTTACCCGGCCTGTTTCGGTGTTGACCCCACCCCCGGCCCCTCCCCGTTAGGGAGGGGTGACTCGGCGCAGCTTCGCTACTCGGCGGAGCATTTTGTTTGGCTAGAGTCACCCCTCCCTAATGGGGAGGGGCCGGGGGTGGGGTGGCCGGAGGTCAGGCCACCTGCTCAACCTTGCCGTTGATTTTCAGGGTCAGCACCTCCACGCTTTCCAGGCCGTCGTTGTCAACCACTTTCACGGCTACGCGGTGTACGCCCGGTTTGAATTTCCAGGTCTGAACGCCCGTTTTGTCCAGTAAAATTTCGGCGCGGAACGCACTGTCGGGGCGGGCGGCGGTGTCCTGGTAATCGAAATCCCAGGAGTAGAACTCGATGCCCACTGCCGATTGGCCCGTGGCCTGGAACGTGATGCTGTGCAGCCCTTTGGCCGA
Organism: Fibrella sp.; assembly: GCA_043763995.1. Classification (GTDB taxonomy): domain Bacteria; phylum Bacteroidota; class Bacteroidia; order Cytophagales; family Spirosomataceae; genus Fibrella. Next base: position 567 of record JAYUKZ010000333.1, on the reverse strand, counting down.
CCCCTCGGTGGTTTTTCCGCCGTCGGTGAGGGCTACCTGGAGGGTGGGTTTCTTGGCAATGGGCACCACCTCTTCCACCTTTATGAGCCGAATAATGACGTTTTCGGTGTTTTTCAGCCGGGCCACTTCCTCAATGGCCCCCTTGCCGAAACTGAACGCAATGATGAACCCAGCCGGTGTGCCCGCCTCGCGGTTCTGGTCATACAGGGCCTTGTCGTAGCGTTGAATGGCCGCCAAAAAATTATCGACCACGTTGCGGCCAATGGTGTCCGACCGTTTCACCTGCACAGGTACGTTGTTGGGCATCCGACCATCCAGCCCCAGGTCGCCGCGCTGTTTGGTGTTGGGCCGACCGCCAAACGCGCTGACCATAAACGACTCGAACGCAAAGGCATCTTTGTAGCGCAGGGTGTCGTAATCGTACTTGTGGAGCTTGGTCAGAAACGGCTGACTGAACAAATCGGCCTGGTTGTAGAGCCGCAGTTCCGTCACCTTCACGGCCTGCACCGACTGGTCGATGCCGATCCATTGGCGGTGCAGTTTATCGGCCACGGCCACCGTGGTGCC
>JAYUKZ010000332.1:0-2210 GCA_043763995.1 Fibrella sp. | reverse complement strand
TTCGTGCAAAAAAGCCTGATTGGGAGCCGGTAGGCTGTTCAAGATTTGCAATCTTGAACATGATGATAGCGCGTTTGCAACGCGAGTACAGTATGACGGCCTTTTATAGGCGTTGCAAACGCCCGGTTAACCAGTTCAGGATTGCAAATCCTGAACAGCCCTCTCCACTAACAAACCGTAGCTTTGTGGCCACAACCAAATCCCTCCTTCCCTCCCTATTCTTTATGCCCAATTCTCCCCTTCGTGTGCTCGTTGTCGGTTGCGGCAACATGGGCACGGCCCACGCCACGGCTTACCACAGTTTGGCTGATTTCGAGGTCTGCGGCCTGGTGTCTGCCGGGCCAAGCAACCGGGTGTTGAACGAAAAACTGGGTGGCCAATATCCGCTTTTTTCCGACTTCGCCGAAGCCCTGCAACGTACCCGGCCCGATGCCGTTTGCCTGGCTACCTACCCCGACACCCACGAGGCCTATGCCCTGATGGCCCTGGAAGCCGGGTGCCACGTATTCGTAGAGAAACCCCTGGCCGATTCGGTGGCGGGGGCAGCGCGGGTGGTGGAAGCCGCCCAAAAGTGGGGCAAAAAAGTGGTGGTGGGCTATATTTTGCGGGTTCACCCCTCCTGGCAACGGTTCATTGCCGAAGCCCAAACCCTGGGTAAACCCCTGGTGATGCGCCTGAACCTGAACCAGCAAAGCCATGGGCCGATGTGGACGGTGCACAAAAACCTGATGAAATCGCTCAGCCCTATCGTGGACTGTGGGGTGCATTACATCGACGTGATGTGCCAGATGACCCGTGCCAAACCCGTTTGGGTGAGTGCCATCGGGGCGCGGCTCACGCCTGATATTCCCGCCGACAATTACAACTACGGGCAACTCCAGATCCGGTTCGACGATGGGTCGGTGGGGTGGTACGAAGCCGCCTGGGGGCCAATGGTGAGCGAAACGGCGTTTTTCATCAAAGATGTAATTGGCCCGCGTGGGTCGGTGTCTATTGTGGCCAAAAACGCCGGAGCCGGGGGCAATTCGGCCAACGTGGAGGCCCACACCCAAACCGAATCCCTGCGGGTACACCACGCCGACCTTCTGCCCGACCAAACCTTCGCCCGCCCCGATACCTGGATCGACATGACCGACGAGCCGGACCATCAGGAACTTTGCACCCGCGAACAACAGTATTTTCTGGAAGCCATCACCCATGATGTAGACCTGACCAACCACCTGGCCGATGCCCTCAACAGCCTCCGCATTGCCTTCGCCTGTGACGAAAGCATCCGCACCGGTAATGGGGTTTTACTGTGACGGTGTAGCACCGAAGCGATCCGCCGCAGCGGCGGACCGCTTCGGTGCTACACCGTTTTTTCGTGGTAAACCAGTACCGGCACGGTGGCCGTCTTCAGGAGTTTTTCAGTGGGGTCGGTGCCGAGCAGGCCGCTTAGGAAACCGGTTTCGCGGCGTTGGATGATGAACAAATCGGGGCGGTTGTCGTCAATTTCTTCGGACGTAATCACGGTCAGGTGGGCATCGAACGCCGCCACGAGAGCATCGGTTTGTTCGGCAACCGTGCTTTGGGTAATATTTTGCTGCAACACATAAGCCACCGACCGAAACGGACGGGCCACCGGCGCGACCTCGGCGAGTTGGGCCGGAATGAACAACACCGGACAAAAGGCGTGGCGGGCCAGTTCGTCGGCAGCACTGCCCACCAACCGGTCGAAAAACGTGGCCACGGTGCTGTGGCGGGTAATGAGCAGGTCGGGCGCGTAGGTACCGGAAGCATCGAGGAGGCAGTTTTCCACGTCGCCCATCCGCCAGTCGCCCTCGGCGTTGAGGCCCTCGGCCCGCAGCGTTTCTACCACCGTCTCCAGGTGTTTTTGGCTAATAATTTCCAGGTCGAGCAACGCCATCGACCCCACGCCAGGGTCGGCAAAAGTGGACAACGTGGTGTCGGGCGCAATGGGTTGAAACACTTGAAGCACCACCACCCGCGCCTGCCACACGCGGGCAAACAACCGCAGATAGGCATACGTACCAGACTCCTGATCGAAGAGATCGGACGGAAAAAGAATTGTTTTCATGGTTGATAGCGAGGGCGAGACCCGGCAATAACGCGTTGACAAAACCCGGCAAACCACCTACCCAACGGGGGCATCGGGGTGTTGCCCGGTACTGCACACACAACTGCCCACTGGCTACAAAGGTTATTTTTTT
>JAYUKZ010000331.1:0-7819 GCA_043763995.1 Fibrella sp. | reverse complement strand
TGCCTTCGCCGTTGAAGGGCATTTCTTCGATGAACCGAACCTCAACGGGTTGCTGCCGGGCTAGTTCGGCCAGGGCAAAGAGGTCGTCGGTGTTTTGCCCGTCCATAACCACGGCGTTGATTTTGACCCGGATGCCGTGATCCAGCAAGGCTTGCAACGTACCCAGCACGGCGGGCAGCTCGTCGCGGCGGGTAATTTGCCGGAACCGCTCGCGGCTGAGGGTATCCAGGCTGAGATTGACCGACCGAATGCCCAGCCGGGCCATGTCGGCCACGTGCGGGGCCGTCAGTACGCCGTTGGTGGTGAGGTGCAGTTCCGAAAGGCCGGGTATGTTGACCAGTTGCTGCATGAACGGCATCAGGCCCGCCCGCACAAAGGGTTCGCCCCCGGTGAGACGGAGTTTGCTGATGCCTAATTGTGCTAAGACCGCCACCGTTCGGGTCATTTCTTCGTAGGTAAGTACCTCATTTTTAGGGAGATACTTAATGCCGTTTTCGGGCATACAGTAAAAACAGCGCAGGTTGCAGCGGTCGGTTACGGCCAGGCGTAGGTATGTTAGGGGGCGGTTATGATTGTCGAATAGCATCTGGTTTGGGGGCCGGAATCAGGTAGGAGGCCAGGACGCTGGTAGCCAGAATGCCCACAATGACGTAGAGGGAGTAGACCGGTTTGAAGCCCCAGGTTTCGAGCGGGTGTTCGAGCAGCATTTTCAGGCCAATAAACGTGAGCAGCACCGCCAGCCCCGTTTTCAGGAACCGGAACTGATCCATGATACTCGACAGGAAGAAGAACATCGACCGGAGGCCCATGATGGCAAACACGTTCGAGAAGAAGACAATATAAGGGTCTTTGGTGATGGAAAAAATGGCCGGAATCGAATCGACGGCGAAGACCAGGTCGGTGAAGGCCACCACAATGACCACAATGAACAACGGCGTGACAAACAGTTTCCGGTCGGTTTTGCGGCGGATGAAAAAGTTGTCGGTCACATTTCGTTTATACACGTTCATGTATTTGGACACGAACCGTACCACGGGGTGGTTTTTGGTGTCGATTTCCTCGTCTTCGTCACCCTGAAAAAACAGGCTTACGCCGGTGTAGACCAGAAACGCACCAAACACATACATGATCCACTCGAAGCGTTCGAGCAGGGCGGCTCCCAGAAAAATAAACCCAAACCGCAGCACAATGGCCCCCAGAATGCCCCAAACCAGAATCTTCTTGTAATACCGTTCCCGAACGCCGAACGAACTAAAAATCAGGATGAACACGAAAATATTATCGGCGGAGAGCGAATATTCGACCAGATAACCGGTGATGTACTCGAGGGCCATGTTTTTCTGGAATATGGTCAGATTATCGGCAAAAGAACCGGCGTTCAGCACCACGTGGTCGGCGTAGCGGTCGCGGATGTCGGTGAGCCGGGCCATGTCCGTGATGCCGTGGACGAGGTAGCCGTAGTGCCGGATGAAGACGTAGAACCCCACCGACAGAGCCACCCAGATGAGGCTCCAGATGGCGGCTTCTTTAAAGCCCACCACATGACTTTGACGGGCTTTTTTGGACGCAAAAACGCCCAGATCGAGCGACATGACGAAAAGAACAAAAACGGCGAAGCCGAGAAAAAACAGGGTTTCGTTGGTGAACATACAGCAAAGCAAGGTCTGCTGAGGTAACGCAACCGGCCCCAAAAAGTTGACGCTACCCCCCGAATTTGGTCGTGAACAGGCCATAACCGCCTACCAGCCACCCCAATGTTCGTATTTTAGCCGTGGGCTGTGTAGTTTTACCGTCATGTATAATGGTAAAAAAGTAGTGGTGGTGATGCCCGCCTACCGCGCCGCCCTGACTCTGGAACGTACCTACCGCGAAATTCCCTTCGATATGGTCGACGAGGTGATTCTGGTCGACGACCACAGCCCCGACAACACCGTGGAGGTGGCCCGCAACCTGGGCATCCGGCATGTGATTCGGCACGATATAAACAAAGGGTATGGCGGCAACCAGAAAACCTGCTACAACAAGGCTTTGGAAATTGGCGGCGACATTGTGATCATGCTTCACCCCGACTATCAGTACACGCCGCTGCTGCTCACGGCCATGATCTCCATCATCGGCAATGACCTTTACCCGGTGGTGTTTGCCTCCCGAATCTTGGGAAAAGGTGCCCTCAAAGGCGGGATGCCGATGTACAAATACGTGGCCAACCGGTTTCTGACCCTGACGCAGAACATCCTGATGAACCAAAAACTGTCGGAATACCACACGGGCTACCGGGCGTTTTCGGCAGAGGTATTGCGGGCACTGGATTTCACCCATAACGACGACGACTTTATCTTCGACAATGAAATGATTGCCCAGATTTTCTACAAGGGCTTTGATATTGCCGAAGTGACCTGCCCCACCAAATATTTTGACGAAGCATCGTCTATCAATTTCAAACGCAGTTCCATTTACGGCTTGGGCGTGCTGAAAGTGTCGTTGCTGTACCGCCTTAGCCGGTGGGGCCTCATTCAGTGGAAAGTGCTGGGTTGACACATGCAGTCAGGTCGGGGACCTGGCCGCATGAACCCGCCCGTTTGCAATTGCGGGGGGATGTGCCGTATTTTGCTACCCATAAACACGCGCTCAGATGACCTTCCCCGAAGAACTTCAGTACACCCCCGACCACGAGTGGATTCGCCTTGAGGCTGACGGCACGGCAGTGGTGGGCATCACCGATTTTGCCCAGCACGAACTGGGCGATATTGTGTACGTAGATATCAACACCATTGGGCAGACGCTGGAAAAAGGAGCTATTTTTGGGTCGGTGGAAGCCGTGAAAACGGTATCTGACCTGTTTATTCCCGTGGCCGGGGAAATTGTGGCCATGAACGACGAGGCCGAAAAAAGCCCCGAACTGGTCAACACCGACCCCTATGGCCGGGGCTGGATTGTGCGGATCAGACCCGCCGAAGGTACCAACACCACCGACCTGCTCACGGCAGGGGCCTACCAGGAACTGGTGGGGCAGTAGGGCAGGGGTGGCCCACCACAACGCTATGCAGATTTTTATTCGTGCCGCCCGCGTGGTCGATGTTGCTTCGCCCCACCACGGCCAAACCGTTGATGTGCTGGCCGAGGGTGGCATCATCCGGGCGGTGGGCGAAAATCTGTCCGTACCCGCCACGGCCCGGCTCATCGACGTACCTGGCCTGTGCCTCTCGCCGGGGTGGGCCGATGGGCGGGCCGCTGCCAACGACCCCGGTCACGAGTACCGCCAAACGTTGCCCAACCTGGCGGCGGCGGCGGCAGCGGGGGGCTTCACCGACGTGGCCCTTCTACCCCACACCACCCCCCCCGTCGATTCTAAAGACACCCTGGGCTACCTCCGTCGGCAGGCCGAAGGCTTGCCCGCCCGCCTCCATCCAATGGCTGCCATCACGAAGGGCACTCACGGGCAGGATTTCACGGACATGATTGACCTGCACCAGGCCGGGGCCGGGGCCTTCACCGACGGCGACCACCCCCTGACCGACCCCGACCTGCTGCTGAAAACGCTGCAATACCTGCGCCCGCTGAACGCGCTGCTGGTGAACCGCCCACAAGAACCCATGCTGACCCGTTTTGGGCAGATGCACGAAGGTGTTCAGAGTATGCAGCTGGGAATGAAGGGTTTACCGGCAATGGCCGAGGTGATGATGGTGGCGCGTGACCTGCGGCTGCTGGCCTACGCCCTGGAGGGGCACCCCCCCACCGCCGCGCCCGCGTTGCATTTTGCGTGCCTTTCGGTAGCCGAATCTGTTGACCTGATCCGGCAAGCCAAAGCGGTGGGGCTACCCGTTAGTTGCGACGTGGCCGCGCATCAGCTTATTTTTACCGACACCGATCTGGCTGGTTTCGACACGTACCTGAAGGTGAATCCGCCCTTCCGCACCCCCGCCGACCAGGATGCGCTGTGGGCGGGCCTGGCCGATGGCACTATCGATATGATCGTATCGGACCATCACCCACACGACGAGGAGAGCAAAAACTGCGCGTTCGATCTGGCCGAATTTGGCATCAGTAGCCTCGAAACGGTGTTTGCCGCGCTGATGACCCACCACCGGGGCCGGTTGGCGTTACCCGTGCTGCTGGAGCGGCTCACGGTTGGCCCGCGCCGGGTGTTGCGCCTGCCCGCCGCCAGTGTGGCAGAGGGGCAACCCGCCGTTTTTACATTTTTCGACCCCCTGGCCCCCTGGACGTATGACCGACCGGTGGGTTCGGCAAAAAATTCACCCTTTCTGGGGCAACAACTGACCGGGCGGGTGCTGGGTACGTTGTTGCCGCATTGCCTCACGCTCAACCCATGACTTACTTCAACCAGCCCCTGCTGAAAATACCCCTGTTGTTTGGCCTGGCCACGGGGCTGGCTGTTTTTGTGTTCTTTCTGGCTATGCACTCCCTGGGGGTGTCGGCGCTGTTTGTCAACGAAAAATACCCGTTCGATTTTGGTATTCACCTCATTCTGATGGTGGCGGCGGTGTGGTACTATCGGCGGCGGGTGGGCGGCGGGTTGCTCCATATGTGGGAGGGACTCACTATTTGCTACCTTATCAACTCGGTGGGGGCACTGGTGGCGGGCTGGCTTATCTACGCCTTCGTGACCTGGATAGACCCCACCGAATTTACGCGCTACCTAGCTGACCTTCAGCAGTTTCAGGTGTCGGACAAAGCCAACTACGTGAAGACTTTTGGCGAGGCGGCCTACAAAGCCCAATTGGAAAAAACCGCCCAAACCACGCCCGGCGTGTTGCCACTGAGTATGTTGGGCAAGAAAACGCTGCTCGGCATTCTGCCTATCCTGATTATCTCGTTGCTGTTTCGGAAGCAGGATTACAGTATTATGAACCCTTAAATTTTCCGCTGTTATGATCGAAAACCCGTCTACCGCCAGGCTCGCCCTGAAATGGGGAGCCATCCTGGGGGCCGCCCTGATTGCCTATACGCTGGTGCTGTACCTGACCGATAACGTGGGTAACTCCAAACTTGGGTTCATCTCCATTATTATGAGTGTTGCCGGGCTGGTGCTGGCCATGCGCGACTTTCGCACTCTTAACGGCGGGTACATGACCTACGGCGAAGGCGTTAGCCTGGGTACGTTAACGGCGGCGGTGTCGGGCTTGCTGTCGAGTCTGTTCCAGGCGTTCTACACCACGCTCATTGACCCAACAATTATGACGCGCATGGCTGATAAAGCGCGGGTTCAGTTGGAAGAAACCGGCAAACTGACCGACGAACAGATTGAGCAGCAAATGTCTTTCGTCACCATGTTCCAAAGCCCCGGCATCACCTTCGCTTTTGGGGTCATTGCCTCGGTCATTTTCGGATTGTTGCTGTCACTCATCATTGCCGCTATCATGAAGAAAAATAAAACCGACCCGTTCGCCTAAGCCATGCTGGCCATTTTTCGGAAAGAACTGACGCAGTTTTTCGCCTCGCCCATTGCCTACATCATCCTGGGTACGTTCCTGACCGTGGTGGGGCTGTTGCTGTGGGTGCTGCCCGCCACCAATCTGCTCGACTATGGCTACGCCGACATGGGGCAATTTTTCAGCCTTACGCCCTGGGTGTTGCTGTTTCTGGCCCCGGCCATCAGTATGCGCACCCTGGCCGACGAGGTGCGGGGAGGCACGCTGGAATGGCTCCTGACCAAGCCCGTGGGGCGGTGGGGCGTGGTGCTGGGTAAGTTTGGGGCGTGTTGGGTGCTGGTGGCCGCTACGCTGCTGCCCACGCTGGTTTACTATTGGAGCCTCTACCAACTGGGCAACCCGCCGGGCAACATCGACTCGGCGGCGGTGGCGGGGGCCTATGTGGGGCTGCTATTGCTGGCGGGCGTGTTTGTGGCAGTGGGGGTGTGGGCTTCGTCGCTCAACCCAAACCAGGTGGTAGCGTTTGTGGTCGGTACGCTGGCCTGCGCGGTGCTCTATGCGGGCCTGAGTAGTGCCGGTACGTTGCTGGGTACGTCGGCGGCGGCCTATTGGCTCACCCGGCTTAGCCTCGATGCGCAATATGCCGCCCTGGGCCGTGGCCTGCTCGATTCCCGTAACGTGCTGTATTTGCTGAGCCTAACCGTGTTTTTTTTGTTTCTTACCACCCAACAGCTACGCCGTCACTGACGCGCTTATCCCGCATGTTCCGCACACTCCTAAGCTCTGCGTTTACCCGGTGGCTAGCCTTGGGCTGGACGGTGTTCATGGCCGTGGGCTGTTTTTGGCCCAGCAGCGGCTTGCCCAATATCGGCAATAACGACAAGGTACTGCACGTCCTGATTTTCATCCCGTTTGCTACCGGTTGGCTGCTTTCGGGCAAAACCCTCTGGTGGACGCTGGCGGCGGGGCTGGCCTACGGGGGCCTCATCGAAGTGGTGCAGGAAGCCATTCCGGCTATCAACCGCGCCGGCGACTGGCTCGACTTTGCCGCCGACGCGCTGGGTGTGGGCGTGGGCCTGGCCCTGGGGCAAGCCCTGCGTTGGCTCCGAAAATAGCCGGGTAACGTACCTGACCGCCTGATGAAACAACGCGGTTTACGACCCCGATAGCGATTGCTTTATTTCCAGCACCAGCGAGACCGACACGCCAAAATCCTCGGTAATTTCGTCAATGGTCAGTTTTCCCCGTTGCAACGCCCGGATAATACCCTGCCGGGTGGTGCGGGCCTCACCCTGTTCAATGCCTTGTTCAATGCCGCGTTCAATGCCACGCTCCTCGGCTTCTTCTATGCTGGTGCGATGAATGGAACGCTCAATGGCTTGGTTTTCAATGTCTTTGAGGTAAATGCGGCGGTCACGCTCGCTCAGCCCGTCAAATTCCAGGCGTTTCTGTACCAACGCCAGCCCTTTGGCCCGTGAGCCTGGGCGCACTTCGTTGTTTTTCAGGTAGTAAATCCATTCGTCCAGGCTGTCGGTGGCCAGGTCGTTAAAGGCATTGACTTTCAGAATGTAGTATTCGGGGTAAATTTCGTAGACGTGATTGATGGAGAATTTCTTTTGCTGCCGCTCCGAAAGCCCCAGCACATCGCCCCGGTGGAGGCCTCTGAATTCTGTTCGGCCATGATACACGTAGTCTTCCCCCTGCCCCAGATTAAAATAGACAATGTTGATAGAATACACTTTTTTAACCTGCTCGTACTGTTCGCTTAGGCTGAAATGTTCCACAACGGCTTTGGCCGTGGCAAAAGCCATTCGGTAGAAGTAGTCAACCTCACTGTCTGCTTGTAACTCAATGATAATGAGTTGGTTCTTGCTGTTGAGGGCCAGCAGATCAACCCGATTGAACTTCATACCGGCTGTTTCCTGGTTGCTCTCACTTTCCAGAGTCTGCTCGATTTTAATGTCTTCCCGAAGCAGTTCGGAAAGAAAGCCTTCCAGAATATCAAAGTTACTTTTTTGGCGCAAGAGCCGTTTCATGGCCCAGTCGAAGCGAATTAAGGTCTTTGCCATAGTAGGGTAAATCGTCTGTCATCCGGTTGCAAAGGTAGATACGTACCTGCCCAAAACCCGTGCGCCCGGCCACCCTTCTGAAGGGCAACCGGGCGCACGGGAATGGTGGTAATTAGGGGTGAACTACTGCCGGGCAATGCGGTTGCAGCGTTCGGAGATGAGTTTGTAGGCCTGCACGTAGCCCAGTTCGCCGGCCCGGCTCAGGTCGGCGCACCCGGCCACTTCGTCGCCGGTGTCGTAGCGGATAATACCCCGCAGGTAGTAGGCTTCGGCGTGGCGGGGGTTCAGTTTCACGGTGCTACCGCAATCAATGGTGGCCCCTTTTTGGTCGCCGAGGGAGGAACGAATAGTGCCCCGGAT
>JAYUKZ010000330.1:0-2220 GCA_043763995.1 Fibrella sp. | reverse complement strand
GAGATTAAACGTCACATGTTCGGCAGGTTTCCAGCACCGGTCTGTGCCCAGGGCGCGGTTGACCGGGTCAGCATCCTGATTGGAGTAGGCCAGCAACTGATTCACGTAAGCCACTTTGTGCGTGAGGGCGATACGTACCCACAGATCAAAATCTTCGCCAAATTTCAGGCTTGAGTTAAACCCGTTTTGCTGCTCAAAAACTAATTTTTTCACCACCACAAATGAACAGTTGACCGGCACCCAGAACGTGCGGGCATACACGGCAAAGTAGTTAATGTAACCCGCGCTGAAACCGGACGAAACGCCCACTTGAGCGGGCGTGTGCAGACCATTTTTAACCACCAAATAGCCGCACCCATACAGACCCGCATCAGGAAACCCGGTGATGAGCCGGTTCATCTCTTCCAGAAAATGCGGGTGCCACCAGTCGTCGGCATCTAAGAACGCAACATGACCGAATCGGGCGTGTTTTGCACCATTGTTACGGGCCACCGAAACACCCGCATTGGCCTGATCAATAACCCGAAGCCGGGGGTCTGTAAACTGCGCCAGCCGCCCGGCACCGCCATCGGTCGAGCCATCATTGACCACAATCAGGTCAAAATCGGGCCAGGTTTGGGCCAGCACCGATTCAACAGCTTTTTCAATGTAGTTGGCTTTATTGTAGAGCGGAATAACAACCGAAAACATGAGCGGTTAGCGGCACTGTTGCACCAGCGGGTTGATTTTATCTTCGTTCATGCGTGATCAATCAGCCGCCGAACCGATGCAATTGGCGATCCGTAAGTTTGGTAGTAATGTCGGGCGTTATGCTCCAGATTTGCCCTATAATCGGGGTTAGTTAATAGCTTCAATACAGCTTCCTGAATGTCAGCTTCCTCGCCCGATACAATATGCAGGTGTTTGCCGTGTTCGAGCGGTGCCGGCAGTTCGTTGCTCAGCGGTGTGGAGATAATTGCTTTGCCCAACGCCAGGTATTCGCCCAATTTCCAGCCATGACACTGCGCCCAGGCGGGTGTGTTGAAGACCAGTACCGAGGCTTTTAGCTTTTCGATGTAGGTACGTTTTGGTATCCAGGCCGAATTAATTATTAACGGCTGAAAAGCAGGGTTTTTGTTTTGGATGCTGCTATATACAAACCCGCCCTCGAACTGCAAATCGGTCAGCGACCGGCAAACGTTCATGAAATTGGCCCGGTAGCGGTTCACTGTTGCGTCGTTATCAATCCACTCGTTGCTGTTCCAAAGCGTATTGAGCGAGTATACGTACCTGGCGTTGGCCGCCAACGGCTCATACGCATTGAGCGGTGCCTGCCTGACTTGTTTATAATACGTTCCCAGGAATTTTTTCGGGTTGCCCGCCGCCCGGCCAACAGTCAGCAGATTTGTCAAACCGTAATACGCACTCTCAACAGGATGCCAGATATTAGTGCCAAAACTTGGGGTCAAGGACACAATTTTGCCGTGATAAATCGCCGGGGTCAAAGTCGCATTAACGTTTATTTTTCCGTAGCAGTCGCACCAGTCGTAATCGGCCTGCTCAACCGAAGGTGCATCGCTCCAGTCAATAACGAAGCGACGGGTAAGGTCCCCGTCAGTCAGCACAAATTTTAGGCTTCGATTTGGCAACAAATCCTTGAAGTGGTGCTCCGAAAAGGAAACGGCTTTTCGTCCAAATAAATCGTATAACCCGCTGATGTAGAAGGCAGTATAATCAATATTTGCTTTAGGATCAATTAATACGCGCATACGCAGAGCCAGCCACTTATGTCAACTGCCCCACCACGCATACGTCTTCGCTGGGGCGGTTGTGCGTAAAGGGAATATTAGCCAGTTCGTCGTCTAACGAAATTTCGCGGATGCCGGTAAACCGACCCGATTGCCGAAGCTGATAGATTAGCCCCTCGGCATCGTAGCACCACTCGTGTTTCTCGAACGGCAGGCTATGCGAAAAGATCGAAAAGTAAAAACTGTTCGGGCTGTCTTTCGGAATGCGGTTCAACGCCCAGTCATAATCTTCGCGAATCTGCCCGGTCTGATAAAAGTCAATATATTTTTTCAGATCGGGGGTAGAAATCAACACGTAACCGCCCGGATTAAGCAGCTTAGCGCAGTTGTCCAGCACCGTCCGCCCTGCTTCGGGCGTGAAGTGTTCAAATACGTGCTGCATTCTGATAAGGTCGAATTTACCAAGCCGTTCCAGAGCCGCGTCGGTGGCGTG
>JAYUKZ010000329.1:0-7872 GCA_043763995.1 Fibrella sp. | reverse complement strand
AGGGCTACCAGGGCGGCTTTTTGTTCTACAGCCTGGGCATCAAGAAAGACTTCAAAAACAAGCGCGGCAGCGTAGGGTTGGCGGGCGAAAACTTCTTCAACCACCCCTTCACCATCCGCTCCGAATCCAACTCGCCGGTGTTCTCGCAGGTCAGCATTCAGAACCTTTATAACGCCGGTGTGCGGGTGAATTTCAGCTACCGGCTGGGTAAAATGAGTTTCGACGGGGGTGGTTTTGGCAAACGCAAAAAATCGGTCAACAACGACGACGTAAAAGAAGGCGAAGGCGGCGGCGGGCAGCAGCAGCAACCCGCCGCCGCACCAGCCGGTGGCGGCGGGCGTAGCCCCCGGTAGGGTCGATGGGCCACGTAGAGACGCGACACTCGCGTCTGGGTAGATGGGTGTCTGGGCAGATGGGGTGTTTGTTGCGCGGATAAAACAACCGCCTCTACCCAGACAACCCATCTACCCAGACGCGAGTGTCGCGTCTCTACAGGCCTGAACGGTCGATTCCGTGCTTATCTTGGGTGCCGAATTGACCCCGACCATGAAACAACGCCAATCGACCCAAGCCGCCAACACCGGTTTTTCGTTCAAAAACTACCAGACCGACCGTTTTTTCGACGAAATGTTTGGGGCCAATGGCCAGGTACGTGCCGGGTACTCAGCGTTTTGCCAACGGGCCGAACAACTGTCGCGGCAGGATATGATGAACCGCCAACAGGCCGCCGAGCGCACCCTGATGAGCATGGGCATCACCTTCAACGTGTATGCCGACGGCGAAGGCACGGAGCGGATTATGCCCATCGACATTATTCCGCGCATTATTGAAGCCGCCGAATGGAACCGCATGGAGCTGGGCCTGATTCAGCGAATCCGGGCCTTGAACCTGTTTATTCACGACGTATACAACGAACAGCGGATTCTGAACGACGGCGTGGTACCCCGCGAGTTGATTGAGTCGAGCAAGTGTTTTCTGAAACCCTGCCTGGGGGTGCGGCCCCCCAAAGACATCTGGTGCCACATCACCGGCACCGACCTGATTCGGGGCGACGACGGCGAATACATGGTGCTGGAAGACAATTTGCGGTGCCCGTCGGGAGTGTCGTATATGCTCGAAAACCGCGAACTGACCAAGCAGACCTTCCCCGAAGTGCTGGCCAACACCGGCGTGCGGCCCATCTCCGACTATGCGGCCCGCCTGTTGCAGATGCTCCAGCACATTGCTGACCGGCCCAACCCCACGGTGGTGGTGCTCACGCCGGGTATTTATAATTCGGCCTATTTCGAGCATTCGTACCTGGCCCAGCAAATGGGCGTTGAACTGGTGGATGCCCGCGACCTGGTGGTGAGCGGCGGCTACGTGAAGATGCGCACCACGAAGGGCTTTCAGGTGGTAGATGTGATTTACCGCCGCATCGACGATACGTACTTGGACTCCAAAACCTTCAACCCCGACTCGCTGATTGGCGTGCCGGGCCTGTTCGATGTCTTCAAAAAAGGCCGCGTGGCCCTGGCCAACGCCCCCGGCACCGGCGTGGCCGACGACAAGGTGGTGTATGCCTACGTGCCCCGCATTATCGAGTATTATTTGGGCGAAAAACCGCTCATCCAGAACGTGCGCACCTACATCTGCGGCGAAACCGACGACCGGCAGTATGTGCTCGATAACATTGCTGACCTGGTGGTGAAGGAAGCCAACGAAGCCGGGGGCTACGGGATGCTGATTGGGCCACAAGCCACCAAAAAAGACCACGATCTGTTTCGGCAAAAAATAAAGGACAACCCCCGCAACTACATCGCCCAGCCCACGATCTCGCTCTCGCGGGTGCCCTGCCTCATTGACGGGCAAGCCGAGGGCCGCCACGTTGACCTGCGCCCCTACATTCTTTACGGCGACCAGATCAACGTCATTCCCGGTGGCCTCACCCGCGTGGCCCTGCGCAAAGGCTCGTTGGTGGTCAATTCCTCGCAGGGCGGCGGCGGCAAAGACACCTGGGTGCTATACTGATTGTTATGGCGTGTTGTAGAGACGCGACACTCGCGTCTCTACGTGGCCTTTACCCAAAAACGGAGCAGTTTACCGAACAGCCCGCCGCCAACCCCCGCCAGGTACGTCAGTGGCAAAAAAACCGGCTCCGGGTCTACCTCGGCTCGCTCCGGCCTGTGCGCTCACCAGCGTGGTGGGGGCCGACCGTACTAGGGTTTAGTATGGGCATCGGGCTGATGCTGCTCATCAGGCACCTGACCGAATCGGCCGGCAGCGAAACAACCGCCGCCAAGACCGGAAACTTACCGCTGGCTTTTCTGCTGGCCATTGTGGGAGCCAACTATGTGGGTTATTCGGTGTTACTGGTGTTGTGGCTGTGTGCCGGGTTGGGGCAAAGCCTGGCCGAAATACCGTCGGAAACCCTCATCGGTGAGCAGATCGAGGCTGGGCAGCAGGGCAAGGTGTTCGGGTCGCACTTTGCGTTTTCGCATCTGTGGTGGGCCATTGCTTACCCCATTGCCGGGTTTACGGGCCGTTATTTTCCGGGGTCGAACTTCATGTATGGCGGGCTGCTCACGCTGGGTCTGCTGGGTATCGTGCTGGTTTTGTTTCGCCCGAAACCGACTCGTAAACAGCCCGTTGCGCCAACGTATTCTTGACACTATCTATGACACACGACCATACCCACGACGATCACGACCATGATGATGTCGAACTAATTGAGGCAGGCACCACCCCGGCAGCAGCGGCTAGTAAAGAAGGCCCTGACCAGGCCTGGCGCACCTACGTACCTGCTGCCATCAGCCTGGTGTTGTTGCTGGGCGGCATTGCGCTGGATAATTACGCCCAATCCTGGTTTCGTGACCCCGTCCGGCTGGCCTGGTACGTAGTGGCGTACCTGCCCGTTGGCTGGCCGGTAGTGAAACGGGCCTGGAGCAGCAGCATCCGTGGCGATGTGTTCACCGAATTTTTCCTGATGGGCGTGGCCACTCTTGGCGCGTTTGGCATCGGTGAATACCCCGAAGGTGTGGCCGTGATGCTGTTTTATACCATCGGCGAGCTATTTCAGGATGCCGCCGTGATGCGGGCGCGACGCTCCATCAGAGCATTGCTCGACGTGCGACCCGACGAGGTGACGGTTATCAAAAATGGACAGGCGCAGACCGTTAAAGCCGCAACTGTTGCGGTGGGCGCGGTAATTCAGATTAAGCCGGGCGAAAAAGTGGGCCTCGACGGAACCATGCGCTCTGACTCAGGTACGTTCGATACGGCGGCCCTGACGGGCGAAAGTGTACCGCGTACGATAGAGAAAGGGGAGTCTGTGCTGGCCGGCATGATTAACCGGCAGTCGCTGGTGGAGATGGACGTAACCACGCCCTATCAGGATTCTAAACTGTCGCGCATTCTCAAACTCGTGCAACAGGCCACAGGCCGTAAGGCCCCGACACAGGAGTTTATTGCCCGTTTCGCCAAAATCTACACGCCGACTATCTGCTTGCTGGCGGTGCTGATTACCGTTGTGCCGTATTTCTTTGTGGCTGATTATCAATTTGCGGACTGGTTATATCGGGGTTTGGTATTCCTGGTAATTGGCTGTCCATGTGCGTTGGTAATCTCCATTCCGCTGGGCTATTTCGGTGGCATTGGGGCCGGGTCGCGGCAGGGTATCCTGTTCAAAGGGTCGGTCTTTCTGGATTTGATGACGCAGCTAAAAACCGTCGTCATGGATAAAACCGGTACGCTCACGAAGGGCGTTTTCAACGTGCAGGAAGTCAAACCGGTCGGCATTGATGCGAAGGAACTGACCCGGCTGACGGCAGCTTTGGAGAGTAAATCGACCCATCCGGTGGCTACAGCCATCATAGAACACTCCGACAAGGGTCACGAAACGATGTTGGTAGAGGGCGTGGAAGAAATTGCCGGACACGGTTTGAAAGGTACTGTCGAAGGGAAGGAACTGTTGGCTGGTAACGCCAAACTGCTCCGTAAATTCAATGTATCCTTCGATGAAGCCCTGACTCAAATCCCCTTTACTGTGGTTATGACGGCCATAGAAGGGCAATTTGCGGGCTATTTCACCATTGCCGATGAAGTAAAACCCGATGCCGCTGATGCCGTAAAACGCCTCAAAGCAGACGGCATCCGAACGGTGATGCTATCGGGGGATAAATCAGCGGTGGTCGAAATCGTCGCCAAACAAATCGGCGTAGATGAGTGGCACGGCGACCTGCTGCCCGAAGACAAGGTAGCCCAGGTCGAGCGACTCAAAGCCGATTTGGCGGGCAACCCAAAGGCAAAGCTCGCCTTTGTCGGCGACGGGGTGAACGACGCGCCGGTGGTTGCCCTGGCCGATGTGGGCATGGCAATGGGCGGCTTAGGATCGGATGTTACCATCGAAACGGCAGATGTCATTATTCAGAACGACGAACCATCCAAAATTGCCACCGCCATCGAGATTGGCCGGGCTACGCGCCGGATTGTCTGGCAGAACATTACGCTGTCATTAGTGGTCAAAGCGATTGTACTCGTCCTGGGTGCGGGCGGCATGGCCACGATGTGGGAAGCGGTCTTTGCCGATGTGGGCGTGGCGATGCTGGCGATTCTGAACGCCGTGCGAGTGCAGAACTTGACGTTTAAATAACAGCAATTCCCACCATCAATGGTTCGGTGATTTCTACGCTGCGGTACACCCAAAACTCTACAAATCACGCAGTTGGGTTTGATTTATCTGCAACTCAGCCTTTTGGGGGAAAACGTACAGGTACGTCAGTTTCGGCTCACCATGCGCGGGCTGGCCCTGGGGCAATACTAACAAAAGGGCGCGTTGTTTCTCAACGAAGGCAAAAACATCGTTATCACGTTTCTGGCGGCATCGGCAGTGGTCAACGGCCAACCCACGCGGGGCGGGATGCTGGCCCGGCAATAGCCGAGGCACGTGCTGACAGCTCTGGGTAATCTGGCTAACAAAACCGTGCTGGTGAAGCTACCCAGCTACCCCTTCCAGGAATACGGATCACTGACAGGCCGGGTGGTAGCCATTAGCCCCATCCCGTCCGACACTACGTTTCGTGTCCAGGTACGTTTCCCCAATGGGTTGCCGACTACTACCGGTCGCCGCCTGACAATCCGCACCGGGCTTGTGGCCACCAGCGACGTTATTACCGACGATACTCGGCTGATTCAGAAGCTGTTCCACAAACTAAACAGGCTGAAAAGGCGGTAGCGATCATGGGGGCTGTAGGGCCAGGCGGCATTATGGTGTCAAAAGTAGCGGTTAGGCCGGTATCTTTGTCTGTTACACGCTCGCCCGTTTCAACTTCGGCGGGTATTGCCCCCCTTTCATGCCCGCTTCTCTCCGCGCCGAACTGACCGATACCTTTCGGCTGAGTGTTCCCATCGTGATTGCCCAACTGAGCACCGTACTCATGGGCGTGACCGACAACCTGTTTGTGGGGCGGCTGTTGGGGGCCATTCCGTTGGGGGCGGCGGGGCTGGCCAACTCCATGTCGTTTTTGCTGTCCAGCATCGGCATTGGCGGGCTGAGCGTGGTGGCGGCCCTGGTGTCGCAGGCTAACGGTCGGGCGGATGCCGCTGCCATAAACCGCTACTACCGGGCGGGGCTGCGGGTGGCCGTGGGCCTGAGTTTGGCCCTGGGGCTGGTGGGCGTGGGGGTGGCCCTCAACTTCGGGTGGCTAGGCCAAACCCCGGCGGTAAATGAACTGGCGCGGCCGTTTCTGCTCCTTATCACGGCCTCCAACATCCCATTGTTTGTCTTCATTGCCGCCCGCCAACTGTGCGACGGCCTCCGGTTTCCCCGCGTGGCCATGACCATCACGCTGGTGGCCCTGGTGCTCAACGCAGGGTTCAACTATGTCTTTATTTTGGGCATCGGGCCGTTTCCGCGAATGGGTATTCAGGGGTCGGCGGCGGCCACGCTGCTCTCGCGGGTGTTTATGGCCGGGGCCATGCTCTGGTACGTTGGCCGGGCGGTACTGTTTCGGCCCTACCGCGTGGCGGCGTTCAACGCGCTGGCCATTGGCCCGCAGGTGCGCGAAGTGCTGCGGCTGGGGTTGCCCAGCGGCCTGACGTTTTTCTTTGAAATTGCGCTCTTCACCGCCGCTATGGTCGTCATTGGCTGGCTGGGTGCCGACCGGCTGGCGGCCCACCAAATTGCCATCAACATGGCTTCCAGCACCTACATGATGGCCACCGGAATCTCGTCGGCGGCGGCCATTCGGGTGGGGGCTGCGCTGGGGCAGGGCAACTGGCCGGGCGTTCGGCGGGCGGGGGTGGCGGCGTTTGCGCTCTCGGCCCTGCTCATGGGCGGGGCGGGCGTTATCTTTCTGCTATTCAACCGGTTACTGGTCGATTTATATATTACCGATGCGCCCAATGTGGCCCAAATTGCTGCCACGCTGGTCTTCATGGCGGGCTTTTTTCAGCTTTCCGACGGCATTCAGGTGGTGGGCATCGGCGTGTTGCGCGGCCTGTCGGATGTGAACGTACCTACGCTCATCACCGTGTTCTCGTACTGGCTCGTTGCCCTGCCCACGAGCTACGTGCTGGGGTTCACCTTTGGCTACGATGCGGCGGGGGTATGGGTGGGGTTGCTGGTGGGCCTGAGCGTGGCGGCGGCCCTGCTCACCGTCCGCTTTTTTCGGCTCACGGCCCGCCGGTAGCTCAGGCTGATTCGCGCAGCCGGGCCAGGAGTTGCTGGCGCGACGGGCGTTGCTGAAGGGCTTCGTAGGCCAGCCCTTCGCCGTCCAGTGCCTCTACAAACGCCGGGTAGTCGGGCACGGTGAACACGCATAGATTGCCGAACGGTTCATTGAACGGCTCCACTTCCGTGCCGGCAGCAAGTTGTTGCAACGCCCGGTACGGGGTCGGTTTCAGGTCGGTTTGTTTCAGAATAAAATACCACATCGTTCGTCGGGCCATCAGGCTTTTTCAAGAATTTCAGGTACGTTCAGAGCCACAAGCGCATCGGCCAGTACACACCGCTCTGTTGAAAGCTGAGTTTTGTATTCGGCCAGCAACAGACCGGGGCGGGCGTTGTCGAACTGTTCGCCGTAGGTGCTGCGGAGTTCTTTGCGTTTCATGGCCTCCAGAAAACGGCGAACATCGTCGGGGGTTTCCAGCAGCAGGGGCGGCACCGATACGGGTTGGCCCGCGTCATTTTTGGCTACCATCGTAAAATACGACGTGTTGGTGTGCTTCACAATGCCCGTCCGCACGTCTTCAGCAATGACTTTGATACCCACCACCAACGACGTGCGACCCACATAATTGACCGACCCCAGCAGCGAAACCAGTTCGCCCACCTCCACCGGCTGGCGGAAATTGACCCCATCAACCGACACCGTGACGCAGTATTCGCCGGCGTGTTTGGCAGCGCAGGCGTAGGCCACCTTGTCCATGAGCGAGAGCAGGATGCCACCGTGAATTTTCCCCCCAAAATTGGCATAGGCCGGAATCATCAACTCGGTGAGGGTGGTTTGGGAGTGGCGCACGGGCCGGGCCTCCGGGGTTTGGGCAACAGTATTTGTGGGCATGAACAGTTGGTTTTGAGCCTCAAAAATAGCGCAAAATGGCCGGGGAACGCCTGGTACGTATCTGGGTAGCCCGTTAGAAACGACAACCTGCCCACCGAAAGGTTACGGTCCCGTGCAACCATTTTGAGGCAACCGGTGCTTCTTTAAGTATGACCTCAGCCGCTACCGACCTTCCCATTGCCGCCCCGCTCACCACCCAAAAACGCCCCGCATTGGCCTGGTTCCTGCTGGTGTGCATGGCCCTGGTGTGGGGCAGTTCGTTTATTATGATGAAAAAAGCCCTCGGCACCTTCACGGTGCAGCAGGTGGCTTCGGGCCGAATTTTCTTCGC
>JAYUKZ010000328.1:0-2232 GCA_043763995.1 Fibrella sp. | reverse complement strand
CGCCCAGCACGGCAGAGAGAAGTACAAAATGGTCTGAATTCATGGAGTACGGTGGTTATAACAGCATTTCAAAGCAAATATGAGCAAAAATCAGCTTTATTTATTGACCAAACTCAGATTTTTGTTCAAAATTTAATCCAATAAATTTTACGAACTGGCACTGTCTGGGTGTTCTGACATATTGACACCAGTATTAATGTGAATTAGACGGAGCCAGGTCGTTTGGTAACGTACCTGAGCCAGATTTTTTCATAGAAACCGGCCACCCCTCCCATCAGTTGGGCATGGTGCCTTGTTGGGCGGCGCGTTGGGCGGGGAACAGCGAGGTCAGGGCCGTGATGAGCAACACAATACAAACAGTACTGACCAAGTCTGTACCACGCACCTTCACGGGGTAGGCATCCACGATGGCCGAGGTAGTGCCGAACCCCACCACGCCAAACCGCTCCTGCACCAGACACAGTGCCAGACCCAACGCCAACCCCACGGCGGCCCCGGTGAAGGAAATGAGTGCCCCTTCGAGCAAAAAAATACGCCGGATTAAGGCCGGGCTGGCTCCCATAGCTTTCAGAATACCGATGTCAGCCTTTTTTTCGAGCACCAGCATCGACAGCGAGAAAAACGTGTTGATGCTGGCAATCAGGATGATAAACGCCAACGTGAGGGTCACGAACAGTTTTTCGATGCGGATGGCGCGGAACAAATCGGGGTTCAGCTCGTCGCGGCTACGTACCTGCACGTTTTTGTTTGCCGCCAACACCCGTTGGATGGCCGTCTGCACGGCGGGCAGGTCAGCACTGGGCCGGAGTTGGATTTCCAGACTGGCTACCTCGTCGGGGCCGTAGCCCAACAAGGTGCGGGCCACAGGCAGCGGCACCAGCACCAGGTCGTCGAAATGGGTGGCTTCGATAAAAAAAACGCCTCCCACCGTAAGCTGCTCCTGCCGGAAGGCATCGGGCGAGAGCGACGAGAGGCGGCGGGTGCGGTCGGGAAAGTACAGTTGCAGGGGTGTAAGCGGGTTTTCGGGCGCAATGCCCAGGCTGTTCCGCACGCCCTCGGCCACCAGCGCGTAAGCATACCCATTGCGAACCAGGTTGGGTTTGCCTTCCAGCAGGGCCGAATCGAGTTGGTGGCGCAGGGCGAAGGTGCTGTCTACGCCCTTGACCCGCACCACGGTTTGGCTCTCGCCGTAGCGGGCCAAAGCGTTATCGGTGGCTACTCCCGTGAGCACATACACGCCGGGCAAACGGCCCAGTTGCGCCCGCAAGGCCGCAGTAGCCACAAAGCGTTTCCCCGCTACGGGCAACACCGTCAGGTCGGCTTCGGTAGAGCGAAACAACTGCCGGTTCAGCTCTTCCATGCCGTTAAACACCGACAGCACCACCACCAGGGCCATTGTGCCCACGCCCACGCCGAGCATGGCTAACAACGACAACCAACTGATGAAGCTGCGCTTTCGGCGGGAAAAAAAATAACGGCGGGCAATAAATAAGGGCAGGTTCATGCAAAGAAAACGCCGGTTGGGCGGACGAAGATACGCCCCGATACGTACCTGGGCTAGGCCAACAGCCCGCTGCGACGGAGCATAGCCTGGGGAGAGGGTTCGCGGCCCCGGAATTTTTTGTACAACGCCATCGGTTTTTCGCTGCCACCCCGCGCCAGCACGTGCTGCCTGAACTGCCCGGCCACGGCCGCTGCCGACAGCCCGCCCTGCTCCCGGAAGTACTCAAAAGCGTCAGCATCAAGCACTTCGCTCCATTTATAGCTGTAATAGCCCGCCGAATAGCCCCCGGCGAAGATGTGCGAAAAAGCAGTGCTGAACGACGTATCGGGCACCGGCGGGAACAGATTTACCACCGAATCAACGCGGTTTTCGATCTCGGTTACGGTCTCGTGGGTGGGTGCTTGCCCGTGGTAACGCATATCCGTGAGGCCAAACCGTAGTTGCCGCAGGGTGGCAATACCCGCCATGAAATTCTGGCTCGCCCGGATTTTTTCGACCAACGCCTGCGGAATGACCTCCTGGGTCTGGTAGTGCCGCGCAAAGCGGGTGAGGGCTTCGGGGAGGTAGCACCAGTTTTCCATCAGTTGGGAGGGCAGTTCCACAAAATCGCGGGGGACGTTGGTGCCTGTCAGGCTTTCGTATTGCCCGTTGGCTAGCATACCGTGCAGGGCGTGGCCGAACTCGTGGAAGAGCGTGGTTACTTCGTAAAACGTTAACAGCGAAGGTTT